>CAZOAT010000001.1:0-50033 GCA_964577965.1 uncultured Gemmatimonadaceae bacterium
CTTCGGCGGTGCCGGTGCCTCGATGCGGGGCACAGGTGGGGTGGGCGCCGGGGGCGGGGCCTTGGGCTGCGCCTTCGGCGGCTCCGGCTTCGGCGGCTCCGGCTTCGGCGGCTCGGGCTTCGGTTCCTCCGGCTTGACCTCGACGAATTTGAGGTTCTCCTGCGTTGGCTTCGGCGCTTCAGCGATCCGCGCGTTAGCGGTTGCGTAAACAGCAAATATGATTATCGCCGTGTGTGCCACGACGCTGATTACGGTTCCGCCGACCGTGCGTTTCCGCCTTGGCTTCGATTCGAGTAGTGTGTTGAACATTGGCTCCTCGGTGCGGTCGGTTCGAACTCCTTCCCTGTGTTAGAGCAGGGCCGGTGCCAGGTCGTTAAGGCTATACTGGCTGTTCCGCCGCGCCGTTCCGTGCGGTAGAATCTCCCGGTCTCACGCGCTCGTGCTTTCGCCGGCACAGTGGCACGCTGTTTGGCGCCCCGGCGAACTGCGCGCACATATCCACAATCGCCCCCTCACCATGTCGCTTCCCTACAGGCTTCGCGTGCTGTTCGTCGTCCTTGCAGCGGCCGCTGCAGCGCCTCTCGCCACGGTCGTGCTGCCTTCCGGACCCACCGCCACGCTGCACGCGCAGGAAACCACCCAGGAAGGCGCTCTGCCGGTTGTACGCGAGGAGTTGCGCGACACCGCTCCGATTCCGATCGAGGGCCAGCAACCGGAAGCCGCCACTGAGCCTGCGGTGGGCTTCATGGCCACTCTCGACCGGTATGCGGGTGTAATGAACTCGTGGATCGGCGCGTTCTTCTTCTACGACCTGATATTCTGGGACGACACCGTCAGGCTGCCCTTCGTCGTACTGTGGCTCGTCATCGCCGCGATCTTCCTGACGTTCAGGATGGGGTTCATCAACGTTCGAGCGTTCCGGCACGCGATACAGGTCACCAGGGGGCAGTACACCGACCCGCGTGAGAAGGGTGAGGTGTCACACTTCCAGGCACTCAGCGCTGCACTGTCGGCGACGGTGGGACTGGGCAACATCGCGGGCGTAGCGATCGCCGTGAGCATCGGCGGCCCTGGTGCGACATTCTGGATGATCCTCGCAGGACTCCTCGGCATGAGTACCAAGTTCACCGAGTGCACGCTGGGCCAGCAGTACAGAGAAGTTCGACCTGACGGGCGTCTCATGGGCGGCGCGATGTTCTATCTGTCGAAGGGGCTTGCCGAGAAAAACCTTCCGCGACTCGGCAAGTTCCTCGCGATCTTCTTCTGTATCCTGTGCGTCGGCGGGTCTTTCGGTGGCGGGAACGCTTTTCAGGTGAACCAGTCGCTGAATGCCGTGCAGGAGACGATTCCCTTCTTCGGCGGCCGGCAGTGGCTGTACGGCCTGATCATGGCGTTCTTCGTCGGCATCGTCATCATCGGCGGGATCCGCCGCATCGCCGAAGTCGCGTCGAAGATCGTGCCGTTGATGGTCGGCGTATACGTCCTCGCGGCAATCGTCATCCTGTTCGACAACTTCACGCTGATCCCCGCAGCGTTCGGCCTGATCTTCTCCAGCGCGTTTCAGCCAGATGCAGCTTATGGCGGGTTCATCGGTGCACTCGTGGTCGGATTCCAGCGCGCAGCGTTCTCCAACGAGGCAGGCGCCGGATCGGCCGCGATTGCCCACTCGGCGGCGAAGACCGAGTACCCGGTGCGTGAAGGCATCGTCGCTCTGCTCGAGCCGTTCATCGACACCGTCGTCGTCTGTACCATGACCGCGCTGGTGATCGTGATAACCGGCGCCTACAACAATCCGGCCTACGCCGACATCATCGCGAGTCGCGCCGGCGCGGCGCTGACCTCACGCGCGATGGGCGAGCACCTCACCTGGTTCCCGTACATCCTGTCCGCGGCCGTACTGCTGTTCGCCTACTCGACCATGATCTCGTGGTCGTACTACGGTGAGCGGTGCTGGGCTTACATGTTCGGCGACGCCACCTCGCAGATCTACCGCGTCCTGTTCGTGATCTTCGTCTTCCTCGGTTCGGTCATTACATCGGTCCAGGTGCTGGAGTTCGGCGACCTGATGATCCTCGGCATGGCCATCCCGAACCTGCTCGGCGTGTACATCCTGCACGGCAAGGTCAAAGCGGAGCTGGATCAGTATTGGGGCAGGTATAAGGCGGGCGAGCTGACGAGATACAAGTAAGGAACAACGGGGTCAGAGTCGTTGATCGGCGAAAGGGGTACTATCCCTCTGATTCAGGATCAACGACTCTGACCCCGTTGTTCCTGCCGAAACGCCTTGCTGCGCCGATCGCCACCGTGAGGCAAGCGCATCATCCGACGTCGCAACGCGTCTTCAGTCTCCGGGCGACACGGCGGATGACCAAGCGCGGCTCCCCTGTTCGTGGCGCACCGGATGGCATCGAGCGTTTTCTGCTCGAGATGCCTTTCGAACAGCGCCCGATACGCCTCCTTCCGCGCAGCCGGGTCGGAGTGGAGCGCCTCATAGATCGGATGCGGCGTGATGAGGTCATCCGGCTCGCCATACGCGTTGTGCCTATGGCTGGACCAGCGATACTGGCCGGGCTGCTCCACCATCTGCGCACGCACAGGATTGAGCTCGATGTACCGGCTGCAGGCCAGCAGATACTGATCGGAGTCGACGAGGGTTGACCTGTATCGCCCCTCCCACAGCGTACCGGTGCGCCGATACCGCGCGTTCACATGGCGGACGAACGCACGGCCGATAGCCTGCATCATGCGCGCGGGGCCGCGTCCATCGCCGGGCGTAAGCAGGAGATGAACGTGATTGGTCATCAGCACGTAGGCGTGGATCGCGCATCCAAAGCGCTGACTGGCCTCCAGTAGCACCTCGCCATAGCGCTTGTAATCGTCTGCGGTGAAGAAGGTGGCCGACCGATTATTGCCCCGCTGGATGAGATGCAGGGGAGCTCCGGGCACTACCAGTCGTGGCAATCGGGCCATAGGCGCTTTCTCCCCGAGTGCATTGTGCTGCGCGTGCGAGCGTGAGAGGGGCGTCGTCGGGACTGCGGTGAGTCCCGACTCTCCAATCTGCGCCAAGAGTGGGATTGAGACTGCGTCAGATCTCTACTGCGGTGGTCGTTCGATTGCGCACCGGGGGCGGTCACCGGTTCAACGACTCTGACCCCGGCTCGGCGGAACTACGCCGCCGAGGCGCCCTCTCCCTCGGGGTACACGCTCACCTTGTACCGCTTCTTGTTCTTGTGCTCGAACTTCACGACACCGTCAACCAGGGCGAAGATGGTGAAGTCGGTGCCAAGCCCGACATTGCGGCCCGGGTGCCACTTCGTGCCCGTCTGGCGTACGATGATGTTCCCGGCACGCACGCGCTCGCCGCCGAACTTCTTGATCCCGCGGTACTGCGGATTGCTGTCGCGCCCGTTGCGCGAGGATCCTACGCCTTTCTTATGAGCCATGACGCTATCCCAGCTTTATGTCGTTGATCCGGACTTCAGTGAATCCCTGCCTGTGTCCCTGCTTGCGGGCGTAGTTCTTCCGCCGCTTGAACTTGAACACGACGATCTTCTCACCTCGCCCGTGCTTGACGATCTCGCCGGTGACGCTCGCGCCGCTGAGCGTAGGCACTCCGACCTCGACCCGGTCGCCGTCCGCGCCAAGCACCACCTCACTGAAGGTGACCTTCGCGCCCGGCTCTCCCACGAGCGAGGGGATCCTTATTGTCTTGCCGGGCTCGGCACGGTACTGCTTGCCGCCGGTCTTTATGATTGCGTACATGACTGACTGAAGCGTTAGCGACAAGCGGCTGGCGGAAAGCAACCGCGGTATACCACAGTCTAGAAGGATAATAAAGACTGGCGACCTATGTCAATGTACCGCCTGCACTTCCGCCACTTCCACCGCCGTGGCTTTCCGCTGATCGCCAGCCGCTGATCGCAGACCCGCCTACGCGACGGCGTACTCATCCGTCACATCGCGCCCCTGCGACTTCATGACCAGCTTGAACTCGTCCGGCCGAAGCAGCGGATCGTCCCTGAGCTCGATGTTGAACCTCGCGCCCTTGGTGAGCTTCTTCGTGAGGTCCTTCTCCTGCTCGAGCACGTACATCGCCACGTCGGGGTGGAGCTTCACGACCAGGTGCTCCTTCTTCCCTTCCACGATCATCCGGCGGACTGATCGCTCCATCCTGCGGATGATCGTCTCCGGGGTGAAAACGCGCCCGGTTCCGTCACACGTCGGACAAGGCGCGGTCATGCTCTGCCAGTGACTCTGGCGAACACGCTGCCTGGTCATCTCCACCAGGCCGAGATCGCTGACGGCGAACGCCTTGGTGCGCGCCCTGTCGCGCGACAGGTGCATGCGCAGCTCCTGCAGCACCCGGTCGCGGTTCTGCTTCGACTCCATGTCGATGAAGTCGCACACAATGATTCCGCCGACGTCCCTCAGACGCACCTGGCGGGCGACCTCGCGCGCAGCCTCTACATTCGTCTTGAGGATCGTCTTCTCCGGATCCTTCTTGCCCGTGTACCGGCCGGAGTTCACATCGACCGAGACGAGCGCTTCGGTCGGCTCGATGACGATGTAACCGCCGGAGGGCAGCTCGCACCGGCGCTTGAAGATGTCGCGGATCTCCCGCTCAATCCCCGCCCCGTCGAACAACGGCTGCTGCGCCTCATGGTGCTTCACGCGCGGGATCAGATCCGGGGCGATCGCCTGCAGGTACTCCGTGACCTCGTTGTACAGCATCTTCGAGTCCACGGTGAGGCTGTCCACGTTGGCACTGAAAAGGTCACGGATCAGCGCCCGCGTCAGTCCGGATTCCCTGTGCACGAGCGCCGGTGCGCGGACGAAGTGCGTCTTGCGCTTGATCTTCTTCCATTGTGAGATCAGAGAGTCGAGCTCGCGCTTCAGCATCTCAGCGGTGACGTCCTCACTTACCGTGCGCACGATCACGCCGCCAGACTTCTCGGGCATCATCTCCTTCACCTGCTCACGCAGCCGCTGGCGCTCGGCGCTGGAACCGATCTTCCGGCTCACACCGACCCGGGATGCGGCCGGCAGATAGACGAGGAAGCGGCCTGCTATGGAGATCTGCGCGGTAACCCGGGGACCCTTCGTGGAGATCGGCTCCTTGGAGACCTGGACGACGATGTCCTGGCCTCGCTTGAGCAGATCCTGGATCGGAGGCGCCTTCCCGCGACCGTTACCGTTGCCGTTGCGCCCTGCCGGTTTCTGGCCGTTGCCTTCGGGCTCGGCGTCATCGGCCTCTTCCTCGTCTTCGTCGTCCTCCACGTCGTCCTCGGAGATATCCGACGCGTGAAGAAAGGCACTCTTCTCGGTGCCGATGTCGACAAAGGCGGCCTGGATGCCGGGGAGCACTGCTTCGACCCGGCCAAGGTAGATGTCGCCGACCATGCGGCGCTGTTCGGGACGATCGACCAGCAGCTCTACGAGCTTGTCGTCCTCGAGGATCGCGACCCGCGTCTCGCGCGGGGTCGCGTTGATCAGGATTTCACGCTTCATCGTCAACCGGGCGCCATTCCCGGGCGGCGACTCGACGCCCCGGATGGATCCGGTATTCGGATTGTTTATTCGGGCGGCGCCAGTCGCGACCGTCGCTCGCCACGCAGTCATTGGCCCGTCTGCGCTCGCCTGATCGTCCACGTTCCTCCCGCGGGCCGGATTCGGCCCGTGACAGTCGGGCGGTGCGTGCGATCACCGGACACATCTCCGGTAGTACTTGCGCCACGGAACGCAGCCTGGAGCACTCCTTCAGGAGCGCTGAAGGCCGCGGGTTGCTACATGGGGTCCTGCCTCGAGTCGCGTGACAGAGCCCCGGGAAATCGCTTGTGAAGCTGCCCTGAAGATGTGGAGCCAGCCGCCTTTCCGCAACAGCGGCAACGACTTACATGCCGAGTGCTCCACGAAATGCAAGCCAGCCCATCACCAGCAGATACGTGATTCCCGCCTTCCACTCCTCATGCTTCATGTACAGCGACCAGCTGAATCGACCCGGCTCAACTTCCCCCTGGCGCCACGGAGTGCCTCTCGGAATGAACGCCGGAACGTTTGCGGCATACGCATCGTACTGCTCCCCGAAACGCTCGCTGATGTGGCGCCGCTCCCGCTCGATGTTGGGGGCGTAGACCAGAACAAAGAAGGCAATGACGAGCAGCAGCAGAGCCCAGTGGACGGCGATGGCGAACCCGGCTGCGATCAGGAAGCTGCCGAAGTACAGCGGATTGCGCGTGTGCGCGTACGGACCGGTGGTAGCGAGCCGGTCGTCCTTCATGATGTGCCCCGCTGCCCAGGCGCGGACAAGTACGCCCACGAATGCGATCGCCCCGCCGGTCATGAGCCCGAGTGGTCCCGGCCGGGCAAAGACCAGATAGGCGGCACCCAGCAGAAAGCCGAGCGGCAGACGCAGCCGCCGCGCGATATCGAGGTAGGTCAGTCTGCAAGCTCCCGGAGCACGCTGCGCGCGATCACCATCCGCTGAATCTCGGACGTACCTTCGCCGATCTCGCAGATCTTGGCGTCGCGCATCATGCGCTCGACCGGGTAATCCTTCGTATAACCGTATCCGCCGTGGACCTGAACGGCCTCGATGGTGGTGCGCATCGCCAGTTCGGAACAATACAGCTTGGCGATGGCTGCCTCCTTCGTAAACGGCTCGCCATTCTGCGCGAGCCACGCGGCGTGATACACCAGATGCCTGCCGCATTCGATCTCGGTGGCCATGTCTGCAAGCTTGAACTGCACGCCCTGGAACGCGGCGATCGCCTGCCCGAACTGCCTGCGCTGCGAGGCATACCTCACCGCCTCCTCGTACGCGCCTTCCGCGATGCCGAGCGATAGCGCGGCCATTCCGACCCGGCCGCTGTCCAGCGTCCGCATGAAGTTCGCGAACCCCTCCCCCTCTGCGCCGAGGAGGTTCTCCGCGGGAACCTCCACATCCTCCATGATCAGCTCGCGCGTGTCGGACGCACGCCAGCCGAGCTTGTCCTCCTTCTTCCCGGCCCGGAGTCCGGCCATGTCGGGAAGGGATGGCTCATGGCCGATCGGGAGGTCGCGCACCTTGTCCAGATCGCAGGTGTGCTTGGTGAGGACGAACGAGCTGATTCCCTGCTTCCCTTGCGCCGGATCGGTGACCGCCGTGACCACGAAGATTTCCCCGACGCCGGCGTGGGTGATGAAGATCTTGCTCCCGTTGAGCACGTATCCGCCGTTCTTCCTGACGGCTGTCGTCCTTGTCGCAGCCGCATCGCTTCCGGCTGCTGGCTCGGTGAGGCCGAAGCCGGCGAGCACCCTGCCGCTCGCGAGAAGCGGCACGTACCGCTCGCGTTGCTCCCGCGTTCCGAAGCGCACGATCGGTGACGTGCCCAGGGTCGTATGCGCCGAAATGGTTATCGCGTGCGCCGCATCCACTTTGGCCATCTCGTGGATCACGATCATGTAGCTGACAAGATCCAGCCCTGAACCGCCAAGCTCTTCCGGCCAGGGAATGCCGAAGAGCCCCAGCTCGGCCATCCGGCTGACGTTCTCCCAGGGGAACTCGCCTGCCGCGTCGTATCGCGCAGCCGTCGGCGCTATTTCGGTGCGGGCAAACTCGCGCACCATGTTGCGGACCGCGAGCTGCTGGTCGCCGAAGTACAGGGAATCGTGCATCGCCGTGAATTGTAACCGCGGTCAGCCACTGGCGACCAGCGACCAGTGACCAGGCGACCAGTGACCAGCGACTGGCGGAATCGGAAAACGACATTGATGTCCGCGTTTGACTTTCTGGCCGCAGTCAGCATCTTCGGACACCTCAAATCCCGGAACCCATGCTCCTCACCACGCCTGTCGTCGTAGCTCTGCTGACGTCGTTCACTGGTGCCGCACCGGATTCCGCAGCGGATGAGACTTCCGCGCTGCCGACAGTTACGGTCCACACGAACCGTGTGCCTGCCGGTCAGCTGGTGGACGGCACGCTGAGAGTGGAGCTGACGGTGGGACGGGGACTCTGGTACCCCGAAGCGGACGACGGTCCATACCTCGAGGTGCTCGCGCTCGCCGAGATGGGGAAGCCGCTGAGCATCCCGGGTCCGCTGCTGCGCGTGCCATCGGGGACGAAGATGCGCGTGGCGGTTACCAACCCCCTCGGCGTCGATCTGGTGGTGTACGGACTGAATGATCATCCAGGGAACTTGCCACCGACCCGCCTCGCTTCCGGCCAGCAGCAGGTCTTCGAGTTCACCGCGACCAACCCGGGCACCTATGCCTACGGTGCCGCACTGACCACACGCGCGAGCCGTGACGTCGCCGACGGCTCACAGCTCAGCGGCGTCTTCATCGTGGACGATCCGGCAACCCGACGCGATGACCGGGTTTTCATGCTGGGTCTGTGGTTCCAGGAGAAGGACTCCAGTGCGGCCGGCGTGATTGCCGAGCAGGAGACGATGGTTATCAACGGAAAGTCCTGGCCGTTCACCGAGCGGATCGAACTGGCGCAGGGCGACTCGGTCCACTGGCGAATCGTGAATGCCACCCCGGCTCCGCATCCCATGCACCTGCACGGGTTCTACTTCCGCGTCGATAGCCGTGGGTCAGTTCGGGCCGACACGATCTTCACGCGCCAGCAGCAGCGGCTCGCGGTCACGGAGCTGATGTACCCGGGAAGCACCTTCAGCATGACGTTCGCGCCGACGCAACCGGGGAACTGGGTGTTTCACTGTCACTTCGCATTTCACGTAGGACCGCACATGATGCTGCCGGCGTCCGGACCTGCCGGCGGTGACCACGCGGCGCACGCCACGAAGCGGCATATGGCAGGGCTGGTGCTGGGGTTCCATGTTGCAGCCAACGGAGAACCGGCGCCTCAGCCGGCTGTAAGGCGTGAGATCAACCTGTTCGTTCAGTCAGCTCCCGGGCGATTCAAGACCACGCCCGGACTCGCATTCGTCGTTCAGGACGGCAACGAGCCACCGGCTGTGGATTCCGTACCGGCTCCGAGTCACACACTCTTCCTGACGAAGGATGAGCCGGTGCGGATCAACGTCGTGAACCGCACGGCTGAGGCGACCGCAATCCACTGGCACGGCATCGAGCTGGAGAGCTTCCCCGACGGGGTGCCCGACTGGAGTGGCACGCCCGGCAACCTCTTCACTCATGTTCCCGCGGGCGGCACGTTCGCGGCCGAGTATACGCCGCCTCGTGCGGGGACGTTCATCTATCACTCCCATCTGAACGAGATGGACCAGATCATGTCGGGGCTGTTTGCTCCGCTGATCGTGCTCGAGCCGGGGCAGAAGTTCGACCCGGAGCACGACAGGATCTTCATCGTGGGCGGTGCCGGACCACCTCCTGACGACTTCAACGAACCACAGACGGGAACCGTGAACGGCCAGCGCGATCCCGACAACATCGACCTTGTGGTGGGCGAGACATACCGCTTCCGGCTCATCAACATCAATCCTGACTGGCGAGTCGAGTTCACGCTCGGCTCGGATACGGCCCTCGCCAGCTGGCGCCCGATCGCAAAGGACGGCGCCGACCTGCCAGAGCACCAGCGCTCTTTGCGGGCTGCGTACCTGCTGACCGGTCCGGGAGAGACCGCTGACTTCGAGTTCACTCCGGACAAGCCGGGCTATCTGCGCCTGGCGGTCAAGACCAGGGAGCCCGGCTGGCACACGCGCGTCACGGTTCGTGTGCGCGCTATCCGCTGACCGCTAAACGCTAACCGTCGCAGTTATCGCATCCACCGCAGCGGGTCGCGCGGGGCCGCTCGCCAAAATACCTGAGCAGTTCCGCGCGGCGGCAGGTCTTCGCGAAGGCGTACCGCTCCATTGCACGCAGCTTGGCCAGAGAACGCTGGCGATGCCGCTCGAGGGACAGCTTCGATACGGCTTTCTCCAGCGGCGTCCGCCTGTCCGCCAGCTGAAGCTTCTGCTCGATGGGGCTCCACACGACGAGCTGCCGGGACTGCAGGGCGTCGAGGACCGGACTCACGTTCTGTGCGCCACCGAACCCCGGGGGAAGCTGGCTGAGGTTCACAGTTAGCCCCTGCGCGAGGCGGTCCCCATGCGCTCGCCAGAGGGAGCGAAGCACGCCGAGCTCAAACGATTCGGCGCAACCGAGCTCCGCCCTGATCCGTTTCGGGGTCGCGACGAGGCGAACGGTCACGCGGTCGCCGGCTCCGGCGTCCTCGCTCAGCAACCCGGCGCCGCGCAAGACCCGCAGTGCAGCCTCAAGACCCGCGCCCGCTGTACCACGCCCCAGCTGAGCGGCAAGCAGACGGAGGTCGATACCTCCAGAAACCGAGCGCAGCAGTGAATGCACGCGCTCGACGAGCTCCCAGGGCGGCGACGACGCCGCGATGAAGAACTCGTGAGTGAACCGGTCGGCATAGGCGTGCAGCAGCGTCGCGATGGCGGGCCGCCCGTCACGCCCGCCACGACCAGCCTCCTGGTAGTAGGCCTCCAGAGTGCCGGGCATGGCGTAGTGCACAACGGTCCGAACATCGGGCTTGTCCACCCCCATTCCGAACGCGTTGGTGGCAACAATCACCCGGACCTTGTCCGCCATGAAGGCGGCCTGTGCACGGGCGCGCACTGCATCCACGCGCCCCGCGTGATAGGCGGCGGCTGGAATGCCGTTACGCGACAGAAGACTGGCGAGCCTCTCAACGGCGGCGCGGGTGGACGCGTAGACCACGGAAGCGCCGGTGCTGTGCCGCATTACCTCGAGCAGCGCGGCGCTCTTCAGCCTGTCGGTGTTCGCAGGCAGCACACGAAAGGTGAGGTTCGGCCTGTCGAAGCCGGTCACTATGACCCTCGGCGTCCTCAGGCCGACCTGGCGCACGATGTCCCGCCGTACATCGGGAGTGGCGGTCGCGGTGAGCGCGATCGTCGGCGGCGCACCGATTGCCGCGCGCGCCTGGGCCAGGCGCAGATAGCTCGGTCGGAAGTCGTGGCCCCACTCGCTTATACAGTGTGCCTCGTCCACCGCGAGCAGTGCGAGACGCGTGCTCCGCAGTCGTCGTGCGAGATCGCCGGTCATGAGTCGCTCCGGCGCTACATACAGGAGCTTGAGCTGGCCGCTCGCCGCGCGCATGAGGCGGGCCTGCAGCTCGCCGCGCGCGAGCGTGCTGTCAACGTACGTCGCGGGAATTCCGCGGCGCTCCAGCGCCTGAACCTGGTCGTGCATCAGCGAGATGAGGGGCGAGATCACCACAGTCATCCCCGGAAGCACCAGTGCGGGCACCTGGTAGCACAGCGATTTCCCGCCCCCGGTCGGGAGCACAACAAGGACGTCACGCCCTGCCAGCACGGTGGCTATTGCCTCAGTCTGCCCTTTCCTGAAATCGGGATAACCGAACTGCTGGCGGAGAACGGCGCGCGCGGCGTCGAGCGATTCTGTGGGCACGGTGGAGGCTCAGCATGCAGCACGAGTGCGTCGCTCCCGACATCACACCATTGCAGCTGCCGCCGGTCAGGCTCGGGGCTTGTAGAACCTCAACGCAACGGCGCCCAACATGAGAGCGATCCCGGCCCACCGCATCGCTGGAAGGTCCATGCGCGATCCAAGGATGAAGAGCAGCAGGGCGATGCCGGCGAGCACAAGCTTGAGCGTGGTGACAGGGGTCATGGCCGCCTTCTCGCGAGAAAACTGCTCAGCCCCGCTCTGAAGGACGGCGTGGTTCTGGCCGACACGTTCGCCTCCACACCTTTCTCCATCGCTTCACTCAGCGTGAGTCCCTGCACCTCGTAAAAGATCTTCTTGGTTCCCGACACCGACTCCCCGGGCAGCGCCGCAATTTCGCTCGCCAGCCGCATTGCTTCACCGTGCACATCGCCGGACGGAACCACGCGGGTTACCAGGCCGAGCCGCCCTGCCTCCTCGGCCTGCAGCATGCGACCGGTCGCAACCAGCTCGAAGGCGGCCTTCTCGGGAACGCTCGCGCGCAGCATCGCCATGACTATCGCAGCGATGAAACCGATACGGACCTCAGGATAGCCGATCTGGGAATCGCTGGCTGCGATCACAATGTCGCACGCGGTCACCAGGCCGGCCCCTCCTCCAAGTGCCCGGCCCTGCACGGCGCCGATGATCGGCTTCGGGAGAGCGCGCATCGCGAGATACAAATCGGCCAGTGCGCGCGCGTCCGCTCTGTGGACGTCTGCCGCCGCATCGACCAGGCGCACGAGAGAGTCGAGGTCAGCACCGGCACAGAAGTCGGGCCCCTCGGCACCCAGCACTATGACCTTTACCTGATCATCTCGCGCGGCCGCTGTCAGCGCCGCATGCAGCTGACGAACGGTCTCCGGGCTCAATGCGTTCCGTTTCTCGGGTCTGGCGAGCGTTATTTGTCCGATACCCGAATCGGCAGTCCACTTCACACGGAGCGTCGGTATCTCCCCCGACGTGCGGAAACCAGGCACTCCGTCAGTCTTCCGGAGATGGAGAAAGCTTGAGTCGCTTCGCCTCTGCGTCGGGGATATCCAGGACCATTCTGAGCATGGCGGTGGAGAAGACTTTTCCCTGCGCGTCGGTCTTGAGCGACAGCGTGCCGCCGCCGTCGAGCGCGCCATGCAGCAGAAAATTGAGGGCGTACAGGTTGGGCAGCTCGAATCGCTCCACGGGGCCGTCGATGATTCCGGCAAAATGCCGAGTCACGCGTTCGATGGTGAGGTCCCGCTCGAGGATCGAATAGTAGTCCGCCTTCAGAGCGATTACGCCGACATTGGCCGTGTCACCCTTGTCACCCGAGCGGGCATGGGCGAGATCGAGGAGACGGACTCTCACGACAGCACCTCGACGTGCGTGGTCACCACGGTACGGTCCACCAGCGCCGGCCAGTAGGCGACGACCTCTTCGACCTTGGGCCGGCCGCCGGCGAAGCCAGTGACACTGGGAGGTCCATTGAGCACAAGCGGAGCGATCTCACGGGTGAAACGCTCGATGGCGCCGCGGTCCTCACCCCGCACCCCTACCCGCAGCTGCACTTCGGGTGGATCGCCCGGATCACCGACGAGCTCTCCGTGCGTTGCGTTCACGCCGACGAACTCGGTGAGGATCCTGTCGAACGTCAACCCAAGCCGATGGAGCCGTTCCCGCAGTATGCGGTCGGCTGCGCGCGCCTTGTCGAGCGCTTGAGGCCACGAGTATACCAGGGTGCCGACGGCCTTGAACCCCGCGGTGTAGGCGATCGACACCTTGAGCTGGTCGGGACCAGGTGCGCCCCTGATTCCGGTGACGCGCACACGATCCGGCCCGTCGCCCTGCAGGCCGATCGTCGTGAAGTCGGCAACGACATCGGGTGTGATGTACGTCCGCGGGTCGCCCATTTCGTAGACCAGCTGCTCGGTGACCGTTCGAACCGAAACCACCCCGCCGGTCGCCGGATGCTTGGTAACTATGAACGATCCGTCCGCGTGGGCTTCGATGATCGGATAACCGACGTTCGCCAGATCGGGGATGTTGCGCCAGTCGTACAGGCAGTTTCCACCGGAGGACTGCGCGCCACACTCGATGATGTGGCCAGCGACGATCCCGGCCGCAAGCAGATCCCAGTCGCTGGCGTCCCAGCCGAACTCGTGTCGCAGCGGCGCCATCGTCAGTGCAGTATCGGTGGAGCGCCCGGTGACGACTATCTGGCCGCCGAGACCGAGCGCCTCGACGATCGGCTCTGATCCGAGATAAGCGTTGGCGGCAAGCACGCGGTCGCGTACGGTGGCGAGCGGTGCCTGCGTGTCCATGTTGCGCAGCTCATGACCGGCGGCAAGGAGCTCGTCGAGCCGTGGCAGCAGATCGTCGCCCGTGACTGTCGCCACCCGGACTGCGCCGCCGTGGCCGCGCGAGGCGATACGCTCGAGCACTGCCCGGGCGCACGCTTCCGGATTCACACCGCCCGCGTTTGCCACGACGCGCACGCCGCGATCGACGATCGCCGGGAGCACGCTTTCGATCGCGTCCACAAAGTCCCGTGCGTAGCCGAGCTGCGGGTCACGCGCCTTCTGCTTCTGCAGTATGGACATCGTGACTTCGGCGAGGTAGTCGAGCATCAGGTAGTCGATCGGCCCGCCTTCGACCTGCCGCCGCGGCGCATCCAGGTCGTCGCCCCAGAACCCCTGACCGGCCGCAACCCGCACCACCCGGTCGGTGCTCATGTCGCCGTCGCCCGTGCGCGTGCGTCGCCGTTGTCGCGTGCGTGTTGGTCCACGTGGGTCTTTCGGCCGCCGCGCCGGGAGGAGCCTTGGAGGCACGGCGCAAAGCTGGGGTTGTGCTTTGCGCCGTGCTCTCCAGGGCTTCGACCAGGCAGGCGGCCGCGCGCAACAACTCCGGCGCCGGCCGATCGATAATCGGGATACCCGCCCGCCCCCGGGCCGCCACTCACGCGCTGAACACCGGCAGGATCGTTCACGGCTGCGGAGGCAGTACGAAGGGGCCGATGTGGGGCCCAGGGTTCTGCAACGACGCGCTCAGGGCCATCGCGAGCACCTCGCGCGTTTCTTCCGGATACACGATGGCATCGACGTAACCGCGGGCCGCCGCGTACCGCGCATCGAGCTGATGGTCGTAGTCCGCCCGCATGTCCTCTACGGTTCGGCGCAGGTCCGGCGCGAGCGGCTCGTTGTTCGCGCGCGCTGCGTCGAGCGCTTTGCCGTGAACGGCGTGGACGGCAGCCTCGCCTTCCATCACGCCCATGCGCCCGGTTGGCCAGGAGAAAATGAAGTCGGGGTCGAAGCCCTGCGCGGCCATGGCATAATAACCTGCGCCAGATGCGTGGTTCACGGTGAGCACGAGCTTCGGCACGCGAGCGGTGGCCATGGCCTCCACGAACCGCGCGCCCGCGCGGATGATGCCTTCCTGCTCGGCCTCGGGGCCGACCATGAAGCCGGAGACGTCCTGCACGAAGAGAATGGGGATCCGTTCCTTGTCGCACCGCTCGATGAAATACGCCGTTTTCTCCGCGCTTTCGGCATAGATGATTCCACCGAACCGCGGCTTCCCGCCGCCGGCCGTCTTGACGATGCCGCGATGGTTGGCGATGACGCCGATGGGAATCCCGCACAGCCGGGCATCGCCGCAGATCATCTCCTTCGCCAGGTCCGGCTGGAACTCGTCGAGCGAGCCGTGGTCCACCAGCGCGCGGAGCAGTGCGTGCATGTCGTATGACATGCGGTGATCGTCCGGGAGGAGATCGTACAGAGCGGAGCTCTCCGGCATCTCGGTCGCCGGCTGCGGCGGAGTCCGGCGGCGGCGCCTCCCATTCGACTCATCATCGACCTCGTCGCCGAGGAGAGTCGCGGGATGCGATTGCGGAGGCAGTCGATCGACGAGATCGCGCAGCTTCTCGAGACAGCCCACTTCGTCGTCAACCGCGTAATGCGCCACCCCGCTGATCCGGGTGTGCATGTCCGCGCCGCCCAGCGTCTCGGAGTCCACCACCTGTCCTGTCGCACCTTTGACGAGGTTGGGACCTCCGAGTCCCATGAACGACGTGCCGCGTACCATCACGATCACATCGGAGAGCGCGGGAAGGTACGCGCCGCCGGCGACGCACTGCCCCATCACCGCCGACAACTGCGGAACCCGCAGGTAACGGCGCATGATCGAGTTGTAGTAGAAGATGCGCGCCGCGCCGTACTGGCCGGGAAACACTCCTCCCTGGTACGGCAGGTTCACGCCGGCAGAATCGACCAGGTAGATGATCGGGATCCGGCAGCGCATCGCGATCTCCTGCGCGCGCAGGATCTTGGTGATCGTCTCCGGCCACCAGGAGCCGGCCTTCACCGTCGGATCGTTGGCTACGATAACCGTCAGCCTGTCATGAACGCGTCCGATGCCCGTAACCACGCCCGCGGCTGGCGCCTGTTCGTCGTACTGATCGTGCGCGACCAGCAGTCCGATCTCGACGAAGCGGCGACCACGGTCGCACAGTCCGGCAACGCGCTCGCGCGCGGTCATCTTCCCCTGCTTGTGCAGCTTGGCGACGCGTTCGGCGCCACCCCCTTCCCGTAGCCGTGCCTCGAGCTCGCGCACCGCGCTGGAAAGCTCCCGCAGCCGCGTGCTCAAGCGCGTCTACCGGGCGGAGTGAGCGGCTGCTCGCTCCCGGCGATTGCCGCTACCGACGAGCTCAGGCTATCGCCCCTTCCGGCCGGCGCACGCCAGCTGCGGCGGCATCCTCCTCGCGACGCGAAGGGAGAGCGAACGCGAACGCGGCGCCGCCCTCCTCGGGAAACTCCGCCCACGTACGGCCGCCAAGCGATTCGACCGTCTGCCGCACGATACTCAGGCCGAGTCCTGTGCCCTCGATCCCGGTGATCGCTTCGTCGTGGGCCCTGAAGAACTGCTCGAACAGACGTGGCCGGGCTTCAGGCGGGACGCCACGTCCGTTGTCGACGACCCGGATAATGAGCTCGCCGCCGCCATCAGGTGTGCGGTAGCTGAATTCACCTTCGATCCGCACCCATCGGCGGGGCTTTCCCGGGTCTGAGTACTTGATGGAATTGGACAGGTAGTTGACCAGGCAGAGCTCGACCCCCGCGGCGTCCACTTCCACGGGCGGCAGGTCCTCAGCCAGCTCCACGTTTACGCTGTGCGAAGCAGCCATCTCGCGCAGCTGGCGGACGGCTTCAGCGGCAGCCTGTGGCAGCAGCACGTTTCGCTTCTGGCGCGCATCGCTCCCGATCCGTGAAAGTGTCACGAGATTCTCCAGCGTCCGCTGCAGCGCCTCCGCATTTTCGCTGATCATTCGCTGAAATCGCTGCCGCTGTGGGAGCTCGAGCCAGTCTTCCTCCAGCAGCTTTGCTGCACCACGAATGGCGCCCACTCGGTTCTTGAGCTCGTGCGATACGAGAACGTTGAACCGCCGCAGCCGATCCTCACGCTCGCGCACCTGCTCGGCCGACAGACGGAGAAAGTGCGTCATCATCGCCTGCCGGATGATCTCCACCGCCTCGCGCATGCTCTGAGCGCACAGGAACAGAGTACGCGGTGGCGCGTTCGGGTCGAGCTCCGCGCTGACTTCGCTGAAAAAGTTGAACAGGATCCCGCCGAAGATCTCGTTCTCCTTGAGAATCTCATACGCGTCGAATCCCTGCGCGTGCCGCAGCGCGCCGAGCTCCATCGCCTTTGCCTGCAGGAGCCCGCTGCCATCGGGACTGCGGACTGGATCCTCCACATAGTCCGCGATTCCGTCGATCAGAATCGGGACATGGTTCAGCAGCTCGTTGCTGGGAAAGAGCTTTTCCACCTCCACCTCGACCCGGGCCGCGATACGCTCCAGCCAGCGCGTGACGAGCTCCTCGCGCGCTGCGCGGAGACGCGCGGCAAGTGCGAGGGCGAGCTCGGTTGGGTATTCGTTCGTCACGTCGTCGCGCTGTCTCTGAGTCCGGGCGCAGCGGGCGTGCGCACGCGGGTATAAATGAAGGGCGGGTCACACCGATCGCCAGTCGGCGATGGCCCGGCTCGGACGTGCGGGAGTTCCCGACACGTGCCTGAGCAATGATATATATCGCCTCGAAGCGGCGCTAAGGGCGACGGCCGGGGCGGCCGCGGCAAGCACGGTGCGGCTCCACCGATTACCGTTGGGCCATGAAATCCCACCTTCTCTGCGCTTCGCTCCTCACCGGGTACCTGCTTCCGGGCCCCCTCGTCGCACAGGCCGCCACTTCGCACACGGACTCGACCGAGTCCGCCGCCGCCGCCGCTGATTCCACGCTCGCCGCCAACATTCTGCGGGAGCTGGTGGCGATCAGGTCGGTTTCCTCGTCTCCAGCCACCGTGGAGGCGGCGCGGATGCTGGCCGCGAGGCTGCACGCCGCAGGCTACACCGGGGAGGAGGCACTCGTCACCGGCCCGCACGACAGCGCCGGGAATCTCGTCGTGCGCCTGCGCGGCCAGTCGAGTGATTCCCTGCTGCTGCTCCTCGCCCATCTCGACGTCGTGGACGCGCTCGAGTCTGACTGGTCCACCGATCCCTTCACGCTCACCGAGGAGGACGGATGGTGGTACGGACGCGGAACGACCGACAACAAGACCGGTGTAGCCGTCGCTGTCGCCAACCTCATTCGGTGGAAACAGGAGGGGTTCGTTCCGGCACGCGACATCGTATTCATCGCGACCGCGGATGAGGAGACAGGCTCGGAGTCGATCAAGTGGTTCATGACTGGCGACGGCTGGCGATACATCGGTGAGCCGGCGTACGCGCTCAACCTGGACGTCGGGGGCGGCGCGATCGTCGATGACCGCGAAGTCATGCTGCTCGTTCAGACCAGCGAGAAGATTTACGCGACTTTCATCATCGAGGTCAGCAACGCCGGCGGCCATTCATCGCAGCCGCGGCCGGACAATGCCATCTACACTCTGGCGCACGCTCTCAGCCGGATCGAGGACCATCGCTTCCCGGTGGAGCTCACCGACGCGACGCGGGTCTATCTGGAGCGGATGAGCGAGTTTCAACCGGACTCGACACTCGCGGCGGCGATGCGTGCCGTCGCGCGGAACCCCGCCGACACGGCCGCGGCGAGCGTCCTCTCGACCGTGCCGGTGTACAACGCGACCATCAGGACGACGTGCGTTGCCACGCGACTGCAGGCGGGCCATGCGGACAACGCACTGCCGCAGACGGCACGCGCGACGGTCAACTGCCGCCTCATCCCCGGCAACGATCCCGACGCGATGCCCGACATCCTCGCGGGTATCATCGCCGACACGGCGGTGCAGATCACCGCGATCGGGAACCAGACCCCCTCCCCCCCGTCGCCTGTGGACCCGGAGATCTTCGGGGCCATCGAGAGGCTGGCGAACGAGTTCTGGCCCGGCGTACGCGTCATCCCGTCGATGTCCACAGGCGGCACGGACGGGCTCTATGTCCGGAATCAGGGCATCAGAGTATACGGAGCTGACGCCGTGTTCGAGCGCCTGGGCGATTCACGTGCTCACGGGCGCGACGAGCGGATAGAGATACGCCGATTCCACGACAACGTGGCGTGGTGGAAGCGCCTCGTGGAGGAGCTTACGAAGTAGCGCACTTTGAGGGGCTGCCGCGGCCTGAGGGTCCGGGCGCGTGGTTTGCTTCAGCGTAATGCAAACAACAGGAGTTCTGACAGATGGCCAGCAACAACACCGAGCAGCTGATCGCGGGACTCAATGACGACCTCGCGCACGAATACGCGGCGGTGATCACTTACCGCACGTACGCCAGCGCCGTACAGGGACCCTACCGGCAGGAGCTGCGGCAGTTCTTCGCGGCTGAAGTCACCGATGAACTGGGCCACGCGCAGCTGCTCGCGGACAAGATCGTCGCACTCGGGGGGGCTCCCACGACCGAGGCAGCGCCGGTCAAGTACACCGAGGATCCGCGCGAGATGCTGCAGAACGCACTCGACGATGAGATTGCGACACTCGCGCGGTATATCGACCGGCGGCGTGCAGCGGAGGAGGCCGGCGAGCACGGGCTGGCAATCGATCTCGACACAGTCATCGCCGACGAGACCAAGCATCGGGACGAGCTGCGGCTGATGCTGGGACGGTGGAGATAGATCGACCGACCGAACCGACCGAAACCTTCGGGCTCGTGAGCGCGTAATCCGCTCATGAGGATCATGCGGATGGCGCCAGTAGCGGCAGCGCTCCTGAGTTCTGCCTGCGCCACCGGTACGGTGACCAGCTCTGCGCCATCACTCCTCCAGATACCCGCGGGCTTCCCGGCAGACTGCGCTCCGGATCAGGTGCAGGTAATGCTTCTCGGCACCTACCACTTTGCGGGCTCGACGTCCGACGCGACACGGACAAATCCGGACGATGTGCTGGTGCCGCGGCGTCAGGCGGAGATCGAGGATCTCGTGACTCGGCTGGCAACGTGGGGACCGCAGCAGATCGCCGTCGAGTGGCCTTTCACTTTCGCCGATTCAACGCAGGCGCGGTATGACCGCTTTCGTGCAGGTACCCTGGCACCGAGCCGCAACGAGGTGGTTCAGGTTGGGTTCAGGCTCGCTCACCGGTTGGGGCACGAAGCGGTATATCCAATAGACCAGCAGCTGAACATGGGCAACGATTCGCTTCCCGCGCTCTTCGAGCGGCGGCCCGACCTGCGAAAGCGGTCGGACAGTCTCGGTGCGGTGCTGCAGGCGCGCTCCGACTCTCGAGCAGCGTGGATGCGAAGCTCGACGATCGTTGAGATCCTCCGGCGGGGAAACTCTGAGGAAGCCCTGCATGGCGGGAACTCCCTTGGGATGTTCGGCAGCTTCATCGCCGCAGGCGAAGGCAGCAACTATGGTGGGCCGCAGCTGCTGGCAAAGTGGTACGAGCGCAACATCGTGATGGTGCATCACATCACTCGCGTTCTGCGGCCAGGCACGCAACGCATCCTCGTGCTCGTCGGCTCGGGTCATGTCCCCGCGATGCGAAACATTCTGGACGAGTCGCCGCAGTTCTGTCCGGCCAGCCCACTGCCGCTTCTGCAGTAGGTTCGCAAATCGCTGTGCCGCAGGACCGCTAGGCTTCCTGCTTCTGCCGCTCCGCGAACCACTCCTTGATGTAATCCGCGAGGTCGCTGGTCGGAGTGCCGGGCCCGAACAGCTTCCCGATCCCCTGCGCCTGCAGCACCTCCATGTCTTCTCTCGGAATGATGCCTCCGCCGGTGATCAGGATGTCATCCCTCCCCTGGTCGCGGAGCAGCTCGAGGACGCGCGGGAAGAGCGTCATGTGCGCCCCGCTCAGGATCGAGAGGCCTACGACGTCCACGTCCTCCTGGACTGCCGCGGTAGCGATCATCTCCGGGGTCTGGTGCAGGCCGGTGTAAATGACCTCCATGCCGGCGTCACGGAGCGAGGCGGCGACCACCTTTGCCCCACGGTCGTGGCCGTCGAGGCCGGGTTTGGCAACGAGGATCCTTATCGGTCTGTCAGGCATCGGAGCGGAACATAGCGCGCTGCCGGGCAGCCGACTATGCCGTAACCTGGGTGTGGCTGAACGTGCATGAGCACAGGCCCGCGCGTGCGCGACGCGTCAGCGCCGAATGTCCGCGTCCAGCTCCTCCATGGTACGATACGACGGCCCCCGCTCCCGCTGAAGACGCGCAGCCACTGTCTCAGCCGCGCGCATCACCCGCAGGACGTTCTCCGACGCAAGCATTCGCAGCTCGCGCTCGGCCCAGCCGCGCCGTGCGAGCTCTGCGAACAGTGCGGGATACGTTGACACGTCCTCCAGGCCGATGGGCACGGTGCTGATTCCGTCGAAGTCCCCGCCGATTCCAACGTGCTCGATGCCAGCGAGCCGTCGGACGTGCTCGATGTGGTCCGCGACCTGGCTCAGTGTCGCGCGCGGCGATGGGTTGCCGGCGACCCATTCCGCCTCACCCCGCGCACGCGCTGCCGAGTCGCTGGGACAACGTGCCAGCAGCTCGCGCCTCAGCGCATTCACGCGGCGATTGTAGTCAGCGACTTCCTGAGAGACGAAGCCCGGGACGAACGTAACCATCACGACGCCGCCGTTCGCCGGCATTCGCCGGAGGATCGAATCCGGCACGTTCCGCGGTACGTTCGTGAGGGCGCGCGCCGAGGAGTGAGAGAAGATCACCGGTGCTTCCGTCGCGTCGAGCGCATCGCTCATGGTCGCGTCGGAAGTGTGCGACAGGTCCACCAGCATGCCGAGGCGGTTCATCTCGCGGACGACTTCACGCCCGAAGGCGGTGAGTCCGTCATGCCGAACCGAATCCATGCCGGAGTCCACCCAGTCGAGCGTCACGTTGTGCGTCAGCGTCATGTACGCGGCGCCCAGCTCCCGGAACGCGCGGAGGGCGCCAAGCGAGTTCTCGATCGCATGCCCCCCTTCCATGCCGAGCAGCGAGGCGATTTTCCCGCTGCGTTGAATCCGGAGAACCTCGTCGGCAGTGAGTGCGAGCTCGAACACATCGGGATACAGCTGGATGAGGCGGCGCGCGATGTCAATCTGCTCGAGCTGCACACGGGCATAACCCGAATCGCGGTAGTCGCCCGGCACGTACACCGACCAGAATTGAGCGCCGACCCCTCCGGCGCGGAGCCGGGGTATGTCGGTGTGGCCGCGGCTCCGGGTGCGAAGGTCGTAAAGACGGGCGTCCCCCCGGGCGATAGTATCGTTCCGGATCTCCCACGGGAGGTCGTTGTGGCCGTCGAAGATGGGGGCTGCAATGATGGCGATGTCAGCGACGCCGCGATTTGCGCCCGGTTCCTGGCCAGCAGCCTGGGCAGCCGAGACAGAGGAGGCCAGACCGAGGATGAGGAGACTCCGGATACTGATACGCATCGGAAACATCTGGTTGACGCCGGTCGTGTGCTCGTCTATACTCGTACCCCCGGCATGTGCCGTTACGAAGGCACGGCCACGGTCATCAACCAGATTGAGGCTTATGAGAAGGTTCATTGCACTATGTGGCACGGCGGTTCTGCTGGCCGCATGCAGCGATTCCACCGGCCCGGCGTCGGCTGGGGCTTTTCGGAACTGCTCCGCCGTGCAGTCCATAGATGTCGGCGCCACTCCATCCGGTTCGCTGACTACGTCGGACTGCGAGCTCCAGACGATCGTCATTTTCGGGGTTCCGTTCAGCGGCAGCTACGTAGACTACTACGAGTTCAGTCTTTCCAGCGCGCAGAGCGTGACCATCACGCTCAACTCGACGCAGTTCGACGCGATGCTCCTCCTTTTCAATCGCGCGTCCGGGGACCTCGTTGACTTCGACGACGACAGCGGCGAGGGAGGGATAGGGACGAACTCCCGGATCCAGATATCGCTCCCGGCGGGGACGTATGTCATCGGCGCGACGTCGTTCGAGGAAGGGGAAACAGGAACTTACCAGCTCGTTATCAACTGACCCCCGGCGACTCAGAAGAACACCGGCTCCCGATAGGCGCCAAATACATCCTCGAGTGCCGCGCGTATTTCGTATAAGGTGCAGTACGCGCGCGCGCACTCGACGATCAGCGGCATGAGATTGTCCGTGCCCTTCGCCGCCTCGCGCAGCTCGTCAAGGCATCGGTCCACCACTGCCTGATTCCGCTTCGCACGCATTTCCGCCATCGATGCACGCTGCTCCCGCTCGGCTTCCGCACCGATTCTCAGCAGCGGGATGGTCAGCTCAGGCTCGTCGGTCACGAACTCGTTCACTCCGACGATCAGCTTCCGCCGCTGCTCGAGCTCCCACTGCTGCCGCGCGGCGCTCTCAGCGATCTTTCGCTGGAACCAGCCCCGCTCGATGAGCGGTACCACGCCGCCCTGCTCCTCGATATCGGCGAACAGACGCTCGGCTTCGGCCTCGAGATCATTGGTGAGTCGCTCCACGTAGTACGACCCGCCGAGCGGATCGCTGACGTTCGCTGCTCCTGTCTCGAAGGCGAGGACCTGCTGGGTGCGCAGGGCGACCTGCACCGCCTCTTCGGTCGGCAGCGCGAGCGTTTCGTCCATGGAGTTCGTGTGCAGCGACTGCGTTCCACCCATCACCGCCGCGAGGGCCTGGTAGGCAACGCGCACGATGTTGTTCATTGGCTGCTGCGCGGTGAGCGTCACCCCCGCCGTCTGCGAGTGGAAACGCATCATCCAGGCGCGCGGGTCGGTCGCTCCGAACCGCTCCTTCATGTGCCGCGCCCAGATGCGGCGCGCCGCCCGCAGCTTGGCTACTTCCTCGAAGAAATCGTTGTGGATATCCCAGAAATACGACAGCCGCCTGGTGAAGCCGTTCACATCCAGCCCGCGCTGCACACCGCGCTCGACATACGTGAAGCCGTTGGCGAGAGTGAAGGCGAGTTCCTGCGCCGCGGTTGCGCCCGCCTCGCGAATGTGATATCCGGAGATGGAGATCGTATTCCACGCCGGTACGTGCTCCGTTGACCACTCGAAACAGTCAACTATCAGGCGCAGCGCAGGCTCGATCGGGAAGCACCACGCGTGCTGCGCCATGTACTCCTTCAGAATGTCGTTCTGGATCGTGCCCCGCAGCTGCTTCGTGTCCACGCCTTGCTTCTCGGCGGCCGCGATGTAGAACGCGTACAGGATCACCGCTGGACCATTGATGGTCATTGAGGTCGAGACCTGATCCAGGGGGATTCCGTCAAACAACCGCTCCATATCGGCCAGCGACGAGATCGCCACACCGCACTTCCCGACCTCGCCGAGCGAGCGCGGGTGGTCGGAGTCGTATCCCATGAGCGTCGGGAAGTCGAAGGCGACGGACAGCCCTGTCTGGCCGTGTGCGAGGAGGAACTTGTACCGCTCATTCGTCTGGGCTGCGGTGCCGAAGCCGGCGAACTGCCGCATCGTCCAAAGCTTGCCGCGATAACCGGTCGGGTGGATGCCGCGGGTGAACGGGAAAACGCCGGGCAGCCCCACCTCGGAGTGATCGATGTCCTCGACGTCGAGTTCGGTATATACCGGCTCCACGTCCTTCTCCGAGTTGCGGAACCCGATGCTGCGCCTCTCGGCGGCCTCGTACTTCCGCCGCCACTCCGCCACTTCGGCGCGGAGCCGCTCGAGCTCGGCGTCGCGCTCAGCAGCTGTCTTCTCGTGCTCCTGAGAGCGGGGGTGGTCGAGTGCGGTCATGTCTCTGAAGGCTAACGCTTCGCAGCCGCTGCGACAGGGATGGCGGCGCCCTGGCCTGTCAGCAGCTCGGCGCTGCGCGCCAGCAGCTCATCGGCCACAGCGAACGGAGTCGCTCCCCCCGTTTCCAGGTCTGCCAGTCGTCCATCGAGCCACGCAACAGTCGCGTTGTCCGTCCACAACCGCTGTCGCGTCTTCTGCTCGACGATCTCGACAACCCGTTCACGCAGCCGCCTGCGACGCCGAACGCGCAGCTCACTACTCCGCTCGAGAAACGCAAAATGTCGTTCCAGAGCAGCAAGCAGTTCGGTCACGCCTTCCCCCTTCACAGCGACCGAGTTCAGTACCGGCGGCGTCCATCGCTCCGGCTCCTCTTCACGCGCCGCCTCACGGGCCTGACGCGCGGGATTCAAGCGCTTGAGATCCACGCCGTGGTGCGCGGGCACGTTCTTCATCGTTCCTCCGCGCCTCAGGCCGAGCATCAGCTCGATGTCGTTGCGCAGCCTGTCAGCGCCCGGTCGATCGGACTTGTTCACGACGAAGATGTCGGCGATCTCCATCACGCCTGCCTTGAGCGTCTGGATCGAGTCACCGGATTCAGGAACGAGTACGACCACGGTCGAGTCTGCAATCCGTGCGACGTCGAGCTCGGATTGTCCCACGCCGACTGTCTCGACGATGATGTAGTCGAACCCGAAGGCGTCCAGCACGTCAGCGACCTCACGCGTCGCCGTCGCAAGACCCCCGAGAGATCCCCGCGTCGCCATCGAGCGGATGAACACGCCCGGATCCAGGGCCACCTGCTCCATCCGCACGCGGTCGCCGAGCAGTGCGCCGCCGGTGAACGGAGATGTGGGGTCAACTGCGACAACCGCGACACGGTGACCTGCCGCGCGCAGCGCGTGAACAACGTGCGATACAAGCGAGCTCTTTCCTGCCCCAGGGGGTCCCGTGATGCCTATGCGCCTGGCTCGGCCAAGCTTCGGGTGAAATGCGGAAAGCAGGTCGTCGAATCCCGAGCGGTGATTCTCGACCACGGACAGCACCCGTGCGAGTGCCGCGTTCTTCCCCGCCTCGAAGTCGCGGAGCAGGGCCTCAGCGCGCATTGCGAACGAGCGTCTCCTGTTCGGCCCACATCCTCGAGGCGGTGCGACCGCGGCCCTCAGGATGGTCGTGCCCGAGCACGTGCAGCGTCCCATGTACAACCAGGCGCGCGACCTCCTCCCGCACACCTGCCCCGAATTCCTTCGCGTTCCTCCGCGCGACATCAGGCGCGATGTAGATGTCCCCGACAACGGCTCCGTGGGGGCCGGTCGGGCCGAAGCCGAAGGAAATCACGTCTGTCGGGCCGGAGTGACCGAGGTGTTCGCGGTTCAGGGTCGCCATCTTACGGGCTGAAACAAAAGCCACCGAGATCATCGCATCCCGGACCCTGGAGTGCTTGAGCGCCTTGCGTACGAGTTCGCGCACGCGGTCAGCGCCAAGCGGGCTGCGCACGCCATCGGACGACACGTCCACCGCCAGGCGGGCAAAGGCGACTTTGCCGCTCGCACCTCCCGGGGCAGCCGCGGATCGTGAGGGCTTGCCACGTCGCGGTGCTGAGTGAACCAGCGACGGAGAACGCCGCGGCATGCCGCCCGATCGGTCAGCCACCAGCATCCTCGGCGTACGCCTTGATGATCTCGCGCACCAGTCGGTGGCGGACGACGTCGGCATCCGTCAGGTACTGGAATGCGATGCCATCGATCCCCGTGAGTATCCGCTCGATCTGAATCAGCCCGGACTCCTCGCGGCTCGGCAGATCGATCTGGGTCTTGTCGCCGGTGATCACCGTCTTCGAGTTCACGCCCAGCCGCGTGAGGAACATCTTCATCTGTGCGGCTGTCGCGTTCTGCGCCTCGTCGAGGATCACGTAAGCGTCGGACAGCGTCCGGCCCCGCATGTATGCGAGTGGTGCGATCTCGATGGTGCGGGTCTCCAGCGCCTTCACCACGCGCTCCTGCGGCATCATGTCCTCGAGGGCATCGTACAGAGGGCGAAGGTAGGGATCGACCTTTGCCTGCATGTCGCCCGGGAGAAATCCGAGCGACTCGCCCGCCTCCACAGCGGGCCGCGCGAGCACTATGCGACGCACCCGCTTGCGGGTGAGTGCATCCACGGCGGCGGCCACCGCCAGGTACGTCTTGCCGGTACCTGCGGGTCCGATTCCAACGACGATGTCGTTGTCGGCGATGAGCTTGAGGTACTCGGCCTGCCCGCTGGTCTTCGGCTGGATGACCTTGCGGATCCCCGGCAGCGCAATCCGCTGCTCGCTTCCTGCCCCCTCCCCGTCGCGGGCGGCGTCGAGCGCCATGCGCAGCACGTCGTCGGCGGTGAGCGGCATCCGCTGCTTGGCAGAATCAATCATCCGCTGCGCGACGGGAATCGCGCGGTCCACAGCCTCCGGCGTGCCGCTGATCGTGAGGGTGTCTCCTCGCAGTGCGATGCGGGCGCCGCTCTGTTTCTGCAGCTCGACCAGATTCTGGTCGTTCACGCCCGCGAGCGTGAGCATGTCGGCACCTTCTGTCGAGAGGCGCTGTGTGGTGAGCTCTTCAGTGACGGTGTCGGAGCGGGTTCCGTTTGACATAGGCAATTAGCGATCAGCGGAAAGGAACAGCGGTGAACCGGTCATTCAGTTACCCGGAGGTGAAGATCCTTGAGCTCTGCGTCATTGACTGCTGTGGGTGCACCCTCGAACAGTGCGCGCGCGGCGGTTGTCTTCGGGAACGGGATCACGTCGCGCAAAGACTGGGCACCAGCGAGAAGCATCACAATCCGGTCGAAGCCGAATGCGATGCCGCCGTGGGGCGGAGCGCCGGCGCGCAGCGCCTCGAGCAGGAAGCCGAAGCGCCGCTCGGCGGTCTGCTCGTCGAGCCCCAGCAGCTGGAAGATCTGCATCTGCAGTGCCGGATCGATTATGCGGATGCTCCCACCGCCGAGCTCCGTGCCGTTGAGCACGAGATCGTACGCAAGCGCGCGGGCGCGTTCCGGCGCCGACTCCAGCAGCTGCAGGTCATCCGGATGCGGTGATGTGAAAGGATGATTCATCGGCGTGAGCGCGCCGTGCTCGTCGAGGTCGAACAGGGGAAAGTCAGTAATCCATACCAGCGCATGCTCATTCTCCGGCACGAGCGACAGCCGCCGCGCCGCTTCCTGACGTACACGGTCGAGCGCAGCGCTTCCGACACGGTGCGCTCCTGCGACGAAAAGACACAGATCACCATCTTCCATCTGAAGGCGCTCTTTCGCGCCCGATGGAAGGAACTTCGCCAGCGGACCCTCCAGCTCACTTCCCGAGCGCTTCACTCTGAGCAGGCCCGCTGAACCCGCACCTTTCGCGAGCGCTTCCAGCTCGTCCACCTGCTTCCGCGACCAGGCGCCGCCAGCGGGGATCCGCACGCCGCGTACACGGCCTCCTGCGGCCAGCGCCTGCTTCGTGATCGCAAAGTCGGCATCGGCGAACAGGCTGCTGATATCGAACAGCTCGAGCCCGTAGCGGATGTCAGGCCGGTCGGTGCCGTAGCGCTCCATTGCCTCGGCGTGCGTCATCCGCTGCATCTCCGGCATCGCAACTCCGCTCTCGGCGTACAGCGCCTGCATCATGCCGCTGGCGAAGGCGATCACGTCCTCGACTCCTACAAAGGAGGCTTCGACGTCTATCTGGGTGAACTCCGGCTGTCTGTCGGCCCTCAGATCCTCGTCCCTGAAGCAGCGCGCGATCTGGAAGTACCTGTCGAAGCCGGAGATCATCAGGAGCTGCTTGTACAGCTGCGGCGACTGTGGCAGCGCGTAGAACTCCCCGGCGTGCACCCTGCTCGGGACCAGGTAGTCACGCGCACCCTCCGGGGTTGGCTTCGTGAGGATCGGTGTCTCGACCTCGAGAAAACCGAGCGAGTCGAAGTAGCGGCGCACAGCCTGCGCGAGGCGATGGCGGAGCACGATGTTGTCGCGAAGCTCCGAGCGGCGGAGGTCAAGGTGCCTGTGGCGCAGCCGCAACTCTTCCGCGGCCATCTTCTCTCCGCGCCCCCGCGCTACCGGGATAGCAGGCGTATCCGCTGTACTCAGTACCTGCAGCGATCGGGCGTGCACCTCCACGTCGCCGGTCTCCAGGTCAGGATTGCATTGGTCGTCCGGGCGTGGAGCAGCCTCGCCTTCGACGGCAATCACGCTCTCGATCGTAAGCGCGCGGGCGTGCTCCATGACCTCAGGCGGCGTCCAGCGCGGATCAAACGACACCTGTACGATCCCGGCGCGATCCCGAAGGTCGACAAATACGAGCCCGCCGAGGTCGCGCACGCGGTGCACCCACCCGCCGAGCAGGACCTGCTCGCCCGAGTGCCGCCGTCTCAGCGCACCCGCGAGGTGCGACCGCAGCGAGGTGGCGGATTCACTGAACGCCGGTGCCGTGCGCGCTTGCGTGGCTTCCTGGCTCAACTCGCGCGGATGGCAGCCAAACGGTACGTGGCGTGCGGGAACGATGGTGTCATCTGAGGTGGTGTAAATTTAGCTGCTACAACGAGTTATTGGAAAGAACTCAAGCCGCATGGAAGTGTCCGTGCCCTCTCCGCTGGAAGACCTTCTCGATCTGACGCCCGATGCCGCACAGCAGCGACTGCGGGAGTTCGCAGCAGCCCATGGCGAGCCATCCTACAGGGCAGACCAGGTGGCGCGACACCTGTGGCAGGTCCCGCTGCCGTCATTCGGGGAAATGACCACGGTACCGAAGTGGTTCCGCGACCGTCTGGCCGAGGAGCTCGCGCTGCCCCGCCTCGAGATCACCACACGGCAGCTGTCCGCCGACGGGACGCAGAAGTTCCTCTTCCGGCTGCGAGACGGAGAGATGATCGAGACCGTCGCGATCCCCGAGGGCAACCGGATGACGCTGTGCATTTCGTCTCAGGCGGGGTGCGCTCTCCGGTGTGCCTTCTGCGCAACGGGCGCGATGGGGTTCTCCCGCAACCTGACCGTGTCGGAGATCGCGTGCCAGGTGCGTGAGCTTCGACTGCTGGAGGAGCCGATCGTCGCGACGAACATCGTGTTCATGGGTATGGGCGAGCCGATGATGAACTGGAGGGCGGTGGATCCCGCGCTCACGATCCTGAACGATCCTCACGGCTTCGGCATCGGCGCCAGGCACATCACCGTCTCGACTGTGGGCGTGCTCCCGGGAATCGTCGCCCTCGGGGAACGACCGGAGCAGTTCCGGCTGGCGATCTCCATTCACGCACCGAACGACGAGCTGCGCGCCGAGCTCATGCCGATCAACGTCAAGTTTCCGCTCGCGGATGTGATCGATGCGGCGAAGACTTTTTCGCGGCGTGTCACGTTCGAGTACGTCATGCTCGGTGGCGTGAACGACCAGCCCGGGCACGCCGGGCAGCTCGCGGCGCTGGCGCGCGAGTGCCGCGCCTTCGTGAACCTGATCCCGCTCCACCCCGGCGGGGCAGGCGATTTCACGCCGACCCCGATGCAGCGGATCATCTCCTTCGCGCGTGCGCTTCGCGGTAAGGGGATCCAGACGGCCATCCGGAAGAGCCGCGGGCTGGACATCGCCGCGGCGTGCGGGCAGCTACGGGTAGAACGGACGCGGCGGCGGGCGCCAGCTCGCGCCCACGAGGACGGTCGCGTCGAGGTAGCGTGAACTGTCGGGCCGGGCGCTGGACGTTCCGCCCATCGCAGTCGCTATGAGCTCGGCCCATTCCGGATGTCCGGAGCGATCGAGTACGAGCGTCGTGTCGCTCCGCTCGTTGCTGGAGCCGATGTATACGACGTCGAATCCGCGGTCCCGGAGATAGGTCGCGGCGCGGCGCGCCAGCCCGCGCACTGTACTCGCGTTGAGCACCTCGACCCTGATCCGGACGCTGTCGGGCGCCCGGACGTTGAGCGCAGGGTCCGCATAGTCGCCAGGCTCGTCTGCCGCCTCCGCCTGATGATTGCGCCAGGCATGGCCCGCTGCGGCGCTCGCGACTGACAGCACAGTCACGAGCAGTATCCAACGGCCGATTCTCACCGCAGGCTATTCCACAGCTCCACGGTCTCGGGGTAAAGGTAGTTCCCCTCCCGCACCGACCACTCGAGACGGAACCGCACCACCTGTCGGAACACGCCGTCGAAGTTGTGCGGCACCTGTGAGGCGAGGAACTGCCGATCCTCGTTCAGGAACTTGCGCCCTGGCTCCAGGTAGTCGGCCATGTACACGGCCTTGCCTACCGAGTCCCACCGCGCCCAGCCCACCGTGTGATAGCGGACGGCGTTGAGCACCGACTCCCGCCGCTCCCCATCACGCTCGAGGAGGATCGCCGCAGCCGGCCCGTGCAGCAGCCCTTCGGGTGCGGTACGATCTCCCGTTATCCGGCGCAGTTCGTCTCCCGACGCATCGCGCAGGGCGTCGTGCCACGCGCCGGAATCGAGCCACGCGCGCGCGGTCTCGTGATCGAGCCGCATCGCGGCTGCCCAGGCGCGGAGGAGCGAGGCTACACGGTCGATGTGCGCCTGACGCTTGTCGGAGACCTGCGCCCACGCGGGCAGCCCGTGGCGGTTCACGGCAATCGATGCGGCCATTGGCAGATGCGTTGCGGGTTGTTGGCTGTAGTGCTCAGCCGTCGAGCAGCACGTTGTCTATCAGACGCGTCGTCCCCACGTGGATCGCACCGATCGCGGCGCCGCGCGCGCCAAGCGTAGCCGGCCGGCTGAAACGGTCGCGCTCGACCACCGCCAGATAGTCGATCTTTATCCCCGGACTCGCAACAAGAATCGCCTGACCGGCACGTTCCAGCGTGGCCACGTCCCGCGCCCCGCGGGCGTGAACGGCCTGTATCTCCCGCAACGCACGTGAGAGAGCCAGAGCACGGTCCCGCTCGGCCGGGCTGAGGTACCGGTTCCTGCTCGACAGCGCCAGGCCGTCAGAGTCACGGATGGTCGGTGACAGCACCATCTCCACTGGCATGTTCAGATCCTCAATCATCGCTTCCACGATCCGTGCCTGTTGCAGATCCTTTTGTCCGAAGACGACCGAGTCCGGCTGGACGATGTGGAGCAGCTTGGCAACGACTGTAAGTACCCCGTCGAAGTGGCCAGGCCGGGCGCGACCCTCCCAGTCGCCTGCCATCCGGCCGGCCTTCATGGTCACGTTCGCCTGGCCGGGATACATCTCGTGGGTCTCGGGGGCGAACACGAGGTCAACACCCCGCGACTCGGCGAGAGAGCTGTCGGCTGGCAGGTCGCGCGGGTAGCGCTCGTAATCTTCACCCGGTCCGAACTGCAGCGGGTTCACGAAGACGCTCATCACCACGTAGTGGGAGTGGGCATGGGCCGCTTCGATCAGCGAGAGGTGCCCCTCGTGCAGCGCTCCCATGGTGGGGACGAAGCCAATATCCAGCCCGCGACGGCGTGCTTCCGCGACCGCCGCGCGGCAGTCGGCGATGGTCGTGGCGGTCACCATGTCAGAACTCGTGCTCGGCAGCTGGATACTCACCGGCACGCACGTCGCGGGCGAACCGGCTCACGGCACCGCGCACGTCATCTGCGAGATTCGCATAACGGCGGAGGAACTTCGGTGCGAAGCCATCGTTCAGCCCCAGGAGATCGTGCAGCACGAGGACCTGCCCGTCACAGCCTGCGCCCGCGCCGATTCCAATCGTGGGGATCGATACGGCCTCCGTCACCTTCGCCGCCAGTGCGGCGGGCACCAGCTCGAGCACGATGGAGAAGGCACCGGCCTCTTCCAGCTGCCGGGCTTCATCCAGCAGGCGGGCAGCATCGACCTCCTCTCTCCCCTGCACCACGTATCCGCCGAGCGCGTTCACCGACTGCGGGGTGAAGCCGATATGTCCCATGACGGGGATCCCTGCGGTGACGACGCGCTGTACAACCTCGGCCATTCCGGGACCGCCACCCTCCATCTTGACCGCATTGCATCCGGTGCGCTGCAGCACCCGTCCGCAGTTCCATACCGCTCTGTCCGCCCCGGTCTGATAGGTGAGAAACGGCATGTCCACCACGAGGAGTGCCCGGGACACTCCGCGCCGCACCATCGACCCGTGATAGATCATCTGGTGCAGCGTTACGGGAAGGGTGGAGTCGAGACCAGCAACGACGTTGCCGAGCGAGTCGCCGACGAGAACCGCATCCACGCCAGCCTCATCGACGAGGCGACCGAACAGCGCATCGTACGCCGTGACCACCACGAGCTTCTCGCTCTTCGCCTTCCGCGACGCGAAATCGCGGATGGTGACCGGCTTCACCCGATCCTTCCCGCCGGGCCCGTTCATTCGGCCATCACCTGTGCGAGCTCCCTCTGCCAGAAGTCTCGGTTCGGCAGTTCCGGATGCGGCAGCACCAGGGCGTCCGTGTTGATGTGCCGGTCGCCGAACCGAACTATGTCGAGATCGAGGGTACGCTCGCCCCAGCGGACGCCACGCTGGCGGCCATTCTCCGACTCGATGCGCTGAAGTTCGCTGAGCAGCGTCTCCGGATCGAGGTCTGTCTCTATTGCCAGCATCTGGTTGAGATAACTCCCCTGGCCCGACGGACCGATCGCCTCGGTCTCCTCAATGCCGGAAGCGGCGACCATGCGCGTCCCATTGAGCGCCGCGATCGCCGCGCGCGCAGCGGCAAGGTAATGCTCGCGGTCGCCCTTGTTGGAACCGAGCGCGATGTACGCGATCTCAGCCACGCCGCCGCCGTTCGACGGTGACTTCGGCGTGTGCCAGCGGTCCGGGCAGAGCCACGTGCGGCTTGCGCACGGACACGCGGGCGCGGGCCACGGCGCGCATCTGCAGCGCTCGCGTGGCGATCTGCTCCGCCACGTCCTCGAGATACAGGTGATGCTGCTGTGCCATGACTTCGGCGACGATGTCGTACAGCTCCCGATAGTCTACGATGCCGCGCGGTCCCGACGCCCCTGCCGGTCTGGGGACGACGACGGACAGATCGACTTCGACCGACTGCGCGATCTCCGCCTCATGCGGAAGCACGCCGATCCTGGTGTGAAACCGCATCGCCTTCAGAGTGACGACGTCGTCCACCTCGCTCCTCCCCTCAGCCATCGAGTGCCTCCCGGAGTGCCGCTGTCAACGATAGCGCCTCGCCAACCCCGAGACCCGCCGCCTCCACGAGCGCGCTCCCCACGACTATACCGTCCGCGACCGTCCGCAGCTCCCGCGCATGCCGCGGCGTCGATACGCCAAAGCCGACACAGACGGGGAGGTCGGTCTCGCTCCGCACGCGCCGGACAGTTTCCGCCACCGACGACGGGACCTCCGTCCGGGCGCCCGTGACCCCCAGGCGGCTGATCACGTATACGAATCCACCACCATGCCGCGTGATTGCGGCCACTCTTTCCTGCGGCGTCGTCGGAGCCACCAGCCGAACGAAAGCGAGGCCGCTCGCGGAAATCCATGCCTCCCGCTCAGCATCCGCTCCAAGGGGGAGGTCCGTAACGAGGATACCGCTCACCGCCGCGGCCGCTACGCGCTCCAGAACATCGGGTCCGGCAGCGAGGAGAGGATTGAGATAGGTGAAGAGCACCGTTGGCGCGCGTGGTGCGACATCGGCCACCAGCGACAACGCACCATCGAGTGTCATCCCATTCGCCAAAGCCCGCTGCGAGCTCGCCTGAATCGTCGGCCCGTCAGCCATCGGGTCGGAGAAAGGCACGCCGATCTCGATCACGTCCGCGCCCGCATCCGGCAGCGAGCGGATCAGCTCGCGCGACTGGGACAGCGTCGGATATCCAGCGGTCACATAGGCCACGAGCGCGGAACGACCAGCCGCTCGCAGCCCGGCGAACGTCAGCGACAGCGCGTTAGACGAAGTAATCGCCGACGCGGATTCCATAGCGGTCGGGGTCCGCGGTCTTGATGATCGTGCGCTTGAATGCTCCCGCCTCCTGCTCACCCAGATCGACCTCAATGACCGGATGCAGCCGCATGCCCTGCGGGTCGCTGATGATCAGCACCAGGGGACGCGACAGCAGGTCAGGGCTGGGGTTCGCAGCCGCGACGACGGCGAGCTCGAACGTGTCCAGCACCACAAGCGTTCCCACCGGATAGATGCCGAGCAGGTTGATGAATGCCTTCACGATGGCGGGGTCCATGCCGCGCCGCGGGTTGTCGCGCATCTCCTGCAGCACGGCGGGCGGCGGCCAGGGCTCTGTCTGGTACGTCCGGCGGGACGTAGCAGCGTCATAGCCATCCGCAACCGCAACGATCTTGCTGGTCATCCCGAGCGCCCGTGGGCGGATCGGCTTCGGATAGCCTGTCAGATCGTATTTCATGTGATGCTCGTACGCGCAGACCATCGCCCTGTAGGGCAGCTCCGACTGGCCGCGCAGCTGAAAGAGAGTGAGCATCCCGAGCCATGGGTGGTCCATCATCTGGTTCCACTCTTCCTCGTTCAGATCCTCGGCCTTCTGCAGGAGCGGAAGCGGGACGCGTGATTTGCCGAGGTCGTGGAACAGTGCCGCGATGCCGATCTCGTACAGCTGCTTCTTGGTGAGCCCGAGTCGCCGGCCGAGCGCGACCGAGAATATGCAGACGTTGACGCTGTGTGTGAACGTGTACTCGTCGTAATCACGGATCGTGGTGAGCGCGATCAGCGACGTCTCCTCTGTGAGAATCTGATCCACGATGCTCTGCACCAGCCGCTTGATGCGGCGTACGCTGGGCGTCTTGCCGAGACGGAAGGAGGTCATCACGTCCTTGGTCACGGCCACGGACTGAGCGTACGTCCTGACCGCGGCCTGCCGGACCTGTTCGTGGACCTCGCGCTCGGCTTCCGTCTCACTCGGCGGCTCCAGCTCGAATACCGTGATCGCGGCCGACTCGAGCCGCTGGACGAGGCTCTCGAAGCTCGCATCCGGGTTCCCCGCAGTCGAAGGCGCGTCGAGCTGAGACAGCAGCACCAGCCAGTCGCGCGAAGCCGCGGGTCGAACACAGTGAATTGCGCCGACGCCCGACGCGCGACACAGGCTCAGCAGCCGGCTGAAGCTGGCATAGTTGGTGAGATCGAGCCGCAGGCGCGTGTCGTTGATGAAGATGTACTCGCCGGAGAAGCGGATCTCGAGATCGCCCTCCACACTGCGTATCTCCTCCGCCACCTCCACGAGGTCTTCCAGTGCGCGCTCCACGCCCGTATGCTCCGGCGGGTACAATCGCGCCGCGCGCGCTGCAGAGTAGCAGTTGATTATGAACTGCCGTCCCGTGCGCCGGATGAACGCAGGATTCCCCTCGGGAGGAGTGCTCCGGAGGCGCCCACTGCCCGTCAGCGTCGTCGTCACCTGATCCCCTCGCGCATGGCCCGGGACACGGCGTTGCGCACGAGCACGTCCCTGTCGCTGGCAGCCCGCTCCAGCGAATGCAACGCCTTCGCACCGGGGATCTTCCCCAGAGCCGTTGCCGCGCAGGCGCGCAACTCGGCTTCCTCCCTGCGTCCAAGGGCGCTGCGCCCGTTGAGCACCTGATCCAGATACGGAACTGCTGCGTCCCCCGCCAGCGCTCCATACGCCTCGAAGAAGGTGAGCTTCTCCTGAAGGTTGCTGTCCCGGAGCGTCTTACCGCGGATCGCACGCTCTACCCGCGGCAGCGCAGCCCGGTAACCCCGGGCAGCGAGCGCCCTTGCAGCCGAGACGCGAATGTCACGTTCCGAATCGTCGAGAGTTCGCTCCAGTGCCTGCAGTGCGCCGGGCGAGCCGATGTCGGCAAGCGCCAGTGCCGCGGCAAGGCGCATCTGCGCCGTGATCCCATCGCTGGCGACCTGGCCCAGCGCCGGGACTGCCGCCGCAGCCTTCATTGCTCCCGCCCGCTGAATGGCCTCGAGCGCGACACTGGGCTCGGGCGACCTGATGAGCCGGACCAGCTCCGCGGTGTACATGCTGGCAAGCCGGTCGGCGGCACCCTCGAGCAGAGTGCGCAGTGATGGATTCTGCGTTCGGGTGAGAAAGAGAAAAACGGTCTCGAGGGCCGCAGGTCGCAGCAGTCCGAACAGCTCGGGCAGATCCACCTGTGGTGGAGAGAGCGGCATCAGATCGAGTGTCTCGAGAAGCTGCGTCAGCGCAGCCGGCTCGCTGAGCCGTTCCGGCAACTCCTCCAGCCTGCGACGCAGCGGCTCCGGCAACCCGGCCGTGCGCTCCAGAGTCACGCCGAGTTCGCGGAGGAGATACGCCGCCGATTTGACGCTGGAGCTCGACAGCAACACGATCAGCAGGTGCTCGAGGATCCCGGAGATCTCCTCGCGGGCAGTGGCGTCGGCTTCCTGCTCGAACGTGTCCAGCAGTGCTGCCGCTATGCTCGGTCGCAGATCGGTGGAGAACTCGCGCGCGATCTCCGCTCGCAGGTACTCGATCTCCTGCTCCTCCAGGAAGTAGAGCGTGGAATCGAAATCGTCCATGCTCACGAGTCCGGTGACTGGCCCCGACGACTTGAGCCGCTCGGGGCTCAGGTCGGTCATGCTGGCTGGCGGCTCGACCTGCACCGGCTGCTCCCCGGTGACGATGGGCTCGAATGCCAGTTCGCCACCGCCGGCCTCGATGTAGCGGTACTCGAGATTCGCGAACTCCTCCTCCCAGAGCAGCGTGAGCAGGTCGTCGTCGTCCGGCGACGCGGTGCGCACCCGCTTGAGGAGGTCGAGCATCAGCTGCAGGTCGCTGCGCTCGAAACCCCGACGCATCTCGAGTTCCCGCACGCCGTCCTTGTAGAACGTCCAGGGGATGCTCTCGCTCGTCTTCTCCGGCTCCTCGAAGACCTTCTGGCCGTAGCAGCGGAACTCCGTCTCCCCGATCTCCAGAACGATGTGATCCGTGTGGCGCCAGAGCACCTCGAACGCCATGCGGAGCGACTCATCCGCCCTGGCCCTCATCGGGTTGTTGGGCAGGTACAGCTGATGCGCCTTGACCGCGCGGCTGAAACTGCGGGCGATCTCGGTCGCCAGCGTGAGCGGAAACGGAGGCTGCTCTGCCTCCGCGACCGCCGGGGTCTCTCCGCCCCCCGGTGCGTCGATCACGCGGCGCCCTCGATGTGGCTGACCTGCTCGACGTCCTTGTCGCCCCGTCCGCTCACACAGATCAGAACGGCGCCATCCCCCGTCCACTTCCCCTTCTGCTCCACCACCCATGCGATGGCATGCGCGGTCTCGAGTGCAGGTATGATCCCTTCGGTTCTGCTGAGGAGACCGAAGGCGCGCAGCGCGGACTCGTCAGTGACGGCTGCATAGCTGGCGCGCCCGCTCTCCATCAGATGCGCGTGCTCGGGTCCGACGCCCGGGTAATCCAACCCCGCGGAGATCGAGTGCGCGGGGCTCACCTGACCGGCGTCATCCTGCAGCAGGTAGCTCAGCGAGCCGTGCAGCACTCCGGGCCGGCCGCGCGCGAGAGACGCCGAGTGCTCGCCGGACTCGAGACCATGGCCACCGGCTTCCACACCGACGAGCTCCACTTCCGGGTCGTCGATGAAGCCCGCGAAAATTCCCATCGCATTCGAGCCGCCGCCGACACACGCGACCACAGTGGCCGGCAGCGCACCGGTGCGCTCCAGCATCTGCGCGCGCGCTTCCCGCCCGATGACGGACTGCAGCTCCCGCACTATCCGCGGGTAGGGTGCGGGTCCGACAACCGAGCCAATGATGTAGTGAGTGTCATTAACGTCCGCGACCCAGTCGCGGATGGCTTCGCTGGTCGCATCCTTGAGAGTTCTCGTGCCAGTGCTGACGGGAACGACAGTGGCGCCGAGCAGTCGCATTCTGAACACGTTCAGCGCCTGCCGGCGCATGTCCTCCTCACCCATATAGACGACGCATTCGAGACCGAATCGGGCACAGACCGTGGCAGTAGCGACCCCGTGCTGTCCCGCCCCGGTCTCAGCCACAATCCGCCGCTTGCCCATGCGTCGCGCGAGAAGCGCCTGGCCGACAGTGTTGTTGATCTTGTGCGCACCCGTGTGATTCAGGTCCTCGCGCTTGAGAAACACGAGCGCACCCGCTTCCTCTCCCAGTCGCGGGGCGGCCGTGAGCGGCGAGGGCCGGCCGACGAAATCGGCGAGCAGCGCGTCCAGATCCCGGCGAAACTCTCCGTCCGACATCGCTGCGTCGAACGCATTCTCGAGCTCCTCGAGCGCCGGGATCAGCGTCTCGGGCACATAGCGGCCACCGAACGCGCCGAACCTGTCTGGTGGCGCGGACGTCACTCTCTGTCTGCGGCGACGGCCGCCGCGAACGATTCCATCAGCGCGTGGTCCTTGACCCCAATTGACGATTCCACTCCGGATGAAACGTCCACTACATCGGGCCGGAGCAGCTGAATCCCGTCGCGCACGTTCGCTGCCCGGAGTCCGCCCGCGAGCACGAGCCTGCCGGGCCTGCGCAGTGCGAGCGATCCTGCCGCGGCCTCCCAGTCGAAGCCCCTGCCGGTCCCACCGATTGCCCGCGCATCCAGCTTGTCGAGAACGATAGCGTCAGAGACAGCGAACAGCTCATAGGATTTTTCCGGCAGCTTCCCGTGCACGCGCACGACCGACCAGATCTCCCCGCCGAAGCGGTCGCGCAGCTCCAGTACGAATTCCGGGTCGGGATCACCGTGCAGCTGGATTACTTCGACGCCCGCCTCCTCAGCCGCAGCGGCAATGACATCGGCGGTGCCTCGGCCGAATACACCAGCACGGCGCGGCGGCGTACTCTCTCCAGCGCCCCGTTCTGCTCCGGCATACACCTCCAGTGCCGCCGCGACATCCAGCGATCGCGGGCCACCGGCAAAGACGACTCCGACGTAGGCCGCACCCAGGCGCGCAGCATGCCCGGCGTCGGCCGGCCGCGTAAGGCCGCAGAACTTAATCGCTGGCCGCACGTCGCCTCCTCGTGACTCCGGTGAGCATGCGTACGGCCACTGCCGGATCAGGAGCCGCGGACAAGGCCGATCCTATCAGAACCGCGTCCACACCGTGCGATGCCACGGACTCGACGTCAGCCCGCGTGCGCAATCCACTTTCTCCGATGCAGATGCAGTCCCGCGGAACGAGCGGCGCGAGCCGCTCCACCACGCCCCGATCCACCCCCAGCGTTTCGAGATCACGCGCGTTGATACCGACGAGCAGAGCGCCCGCGGAGAGTGCGACTGCGAGCTCGCGGGTGGTACGGATCTCGACCAGCGGCTCCAGCCCAACAGCGCGACAGAACACCGCAAGCTCCAACAGCAGTGCGCGCGGCAGACCACTCGCGATGAGCAGCACCGCGGATGCACCCGCGATGCGCGCTTCGAGTATCTGCTCCTCCGCCACGATGAAATCCTTGCGCAGCAGCGGAACGGGAACCGCCGCCGCAGCGGCTTCGAGATCGGCGAGCGAGCCGCGAAACCGCGATGGCTCGGTAAGGACGGATATCGCAGCGGCACCGCCCGCCGCGTAAGCGCGCGCCTGGATCGCTGCGTCGAGATCGGGACCGATGCTGCCCTGCGACGGCGAAGCGCGCTTGATCTCGGCGATCACTGCTACGTGGTCGCCAGCGAGGGCAGCGACTGCGGGCGGCGGTTCCGGTACCTCGCCAGCCCTGCGCTCCAACTCAGAACGCCGCGGCCGGAGACCCTCCGCGCGCACGCGGGCAGCAGCCATGAGCTCGCCGAGCACGCCGGACGGCGGTGCTTCGGTGACTGGCTGTTGCGTTTCGGTGGGTGTTCGGCTATCGTAGCTTTTCGGCAAATCTTCGGTATCGGTCTCCCGGAACACCACTCTTCGGCAGGGGAACTCACAAATGTCGCTTACCAGACGGCAGCGCGAAATACTGACGTTCCTGGCTGAGTACACCGATGATCATGGCTACGCGCCGAGTTTCGAGGAGATCGCGGAGCGATTCGGCTACAGCTCACTCGCCACGGTGCATGAGCACCTCAGCAATCTCGAGCGCAAGGGCTACATCAAACGCAACTACAACGAGAGCCGCGCCATCGAGCTGGTCCCGTCGGATGCGTTCGGGCGATCGGTGCATCTCCCGCTAATGGGCACGGTCGCGGCCGGCGCGCCGATCGAAGCGATCGAGAGCAGCGAATCGCTCGCCGTCCCCGAAGAGCTTATAGGTCGGAACGGGAACCACTACGTGCTGAAGGTTCGCGGAAACTCGATGATTGACGAGCAGATCCGCGATGGCGATTTCGTGATCGTGAACGAGCGTCGCAGCGTGAGTAACGGCGAGATGGTCATCGCGCTCATCGACAACAACTCCGCCACGGTCAAGAAGTACTACCGGGAGAAGGACGGTCGCGTTCGACTGCAGCCGGCCAACGAGGCACTCGCCCCCATCTATGTCCGCGAGGACGATCTCCTCATTCAGGGAGTCGTTGTGGGAGTGATGCGGCGGTACTAGGGCGCATGCGAGCGGCGCGCCTGCTACTGATAGGCGATGCGCAGCCGCTCCAGTGCCTCCATGCCCGCTCCCGCGTCGAGCGCGCGCGTCGCCTCCTCCACCGCGGCATCGAACGACTTCGCGCGGCCACTCACGTAGACAGCCGCGGCCGCGTTGAGCAGCACCGCGGAGCGCGCCCCCCGCCTGCCCCGTCCAGCCAGGACGTCGAGTATCACACGCGCATTCTCCTCTGGCGATGCCCCTGCGAGCTCGTCCGCCGAGCCGGCGGCGAGATCGAAGCGCGCCGGATCGATCTCCCAACCCCCGACCTCGCCATCGCGTATCTCGAGGACGTGCGTCACTCCGAGCGGCGAAAGCTCGTCCAGCCCAGGCTCGCCATGGACCACGAGCGCATGCCTGGCGCCAAGTTCCGCCAGCGCGCCGGCAAGCACCGGCACCCGCGTGGGATCGGCGACGCCGACGACCTGCCGGCCGGCACCGGCCGGATTGGCGAGCGGACCGACCACGTTCATCACGGTCGGAACGGCGAGCTCGCGGCGGACGGGGCCGACGTGCCGCATCGCCGGGTGCATCAGCGGAGCGAACATGAATACGATCCCGGTCTCATGCAGCGCACGCTCCATCGTTTCCACGGGGACGTCGATTCGGACCCCGAGTGCTTCCAGCACGTCGGCGCTGCCGCAGCTCGACGTGAAAGAGCGATTCCCATGCTTCGCTATCCGCACGCCCGCGCCACCGGCGACGAGTGCCGCGGCCGTCGAGATGTTGAAGGTGCGCACCGTCCCGCCGCCCGTACCGCATGTGTCCACCAGAGAATCGGGGTCGGCGGCGGAAAGCGTGACCATCGCGCGCCGGAGCGCGCGGGCAGCCCCGGAGACAATCTCCGCAGTGTCCCCGCGCACGCGCAGGCCCATCAGCAGCGCGGCGATCTGAGTGGCCGAAGCCTCGCCCTTCATGACGAGCTCGAGCGCGTCCGCGACGTCGTCGCCGCCGAGCGGCATACCGTGGGCGAGCGCGTGGATCGCGCGCTGCAGGGCCGTATCGTCCACGAGCGAGGACTACTGCCCGCTGGCTACAGCGGCGCGGACTTCTTCGAGGAGGCTGCGCGGATCGCGCGCCGCAGGGGACTCAGTGATGAGGCGCTGGATGCGGTGCAGCAGGTTTCCCTGATTCCGCAGCGCCTCTGACTGGCGGCTGAGGTCCACGTGTGCTTTCTCGAGCTGTGCGACCGCGGTAGCGACCTGTTGCTCGACCGCCTGCAGACGCGAAGCCGCTCCGCGAGCCCGCTCGCCGGCGTCGAATGCGGCGCGCTGGAATTCGGCGACACGGGCATCGACCCCGTCAGCCGTCAGCTGCCGCCTTATCTCCTCCAGCTCTCCCTGCAGCGCGGCCATCGAACGTCCATACTCCTCGTGAACCCGTCCGAGTATGGCCTCCAGAGCCTGCTCCGCTTCCCGCCGCGCGTCGCGCTCTGCGCAGAGGGTCACAGCGAGCGCAAAAATTCCCACCGGTGCGGTGACCTTCTCGATCGCTCTGGAGCCGAACCGCTGGCGTGGCTCCCTGACCGCAATGAGACCGCACAGTTCGCCGTGCGCGCGAATCCCCTGCACCAGGAGAAACGCTTCGGATGGGTCCGGCATCCCCAGAAAGCGCAGGTAATCGGACGACTGCTCGCCGAAATCGACCAACGTACCGCCAGCGACGAGTTCCTTCCGTAATCTGGGAGGAAGATGATCGAGCGAGACCTCGAACGGCTCAGCCGTGAAGCCGCCGGCCGATCGCGTGTAGCGTGAGGTAACGACCTGCCGACGGGCATCGAAGGAGTAGTAGGCGATATGCAGGCCTCGCACTGTCGCCTCGAGCTGGGCGCTCAGGGAGCGCAGTGCCTCGGCAATGTTCGGCGCGTCCATCACGGCCTGCGTGAACGCGGCAATCGTCAGTTGGGTCATCGCCGTCACGTTGCGGCGTAGCTTCTTTAATGTCAATCAGTTCCGCACCCGCTCTGCTTGAAGGGGCACAGCCGCGCGGATAACTTCGGAGCGTGCCCGACCGCTCCGTTCAGCTCGTCCTGGAGTACGACGGGAGCGGCTTCAGTGGCTGGCAGCGTCAGCCAGCCGCGCGTACGGTGCAGGGGGTGCTCGAGGACGCGATGGCCCGGCTCACGCAGATCAAGGTCTCGGTCAGGGGCGCGGGGCGAACCGACGCCGGGGTGCACGCGCTGGGACAGGCAGCCGACGCCCGTGTTCCGGAACGGTGGACCGCGTCCGAGCTGAGACGCGCGCTCAACGCAGTGCTGCCCGATGACGTGCGGGTGGTGGAAGTGCACGAGATGCGGGACCACTTCAACGCAAGGAAAGACGCGATCTCACGCCGCTATTCGTACTGGATCGGAACGGACCGGGCGGCGGAGTCCCCTTTTCGGCGGCGGACCGAGTGGGCGGTGAGCTGGCCGCTGGACCAAACGATGCTGCACCGGTGCGCCTCTGCGATCAGGGGCGATCACTCGTTCCGCAGCTTCGCTGTCCGTGGCACTGCTCCCCCGCACGACCCGCACAGGTGCATCGTGGAGGATGCCCGCTGGAAAGAGCGGCCGGGCGGACTCGTGTTCGAGATCGAAGCGAATCGGTTCCTGCATCACATGGTGCGATTTCTCGTCGGAACCATGGTTGAGTTCGCATCCGGGAAGCGCCCGGGCGACAGCTGGGAAGCGGTGATGGGGGCGGAGGACAATTCGCGCGCTGCCCCGCCCGCACCGGCGCACGCTCTCTTTCTCGAGCGTGTCAAATATCCGGAAGTGCAGTACGCCCAGGCCACGCGTCCTGACGACGCCAACAATTGATGATCCCCCGGCTCATGCGACTCTCCAGACATCTGCTCGTGCTTGCCGCCGCAATGGCGTGCGAGGGTACCACCCCTGCGCCGACCACGGCCCAGGTCGCCACGGCCGCACGCTCTGACGAGATTGCAGGCGGGCGACGCACGGCGATAACCACCGCAGTCGAGCGGGTGGCGCCGGCAGTTGTGACCGTACAGACCGAGCGGATCGAGCGCTCGGGCGGCGACATGTTCGACCTCTTCTTCGGCCGCCAGCAGCAGCGCGCGGTGCCCGGTCTCGGCTCGGGGTTCATAGTCGGCGCCGACGGCGTCATAGTCACGAACGCGCACGTGATTGCGGGAGCATCACGCATCTCGGTGGCGCTCAGGGACGGAAGCACGTATCCCGCACAGCTCGTTGGCGCAGACGAGCCGAATGACCTGGCCGTAATCAGGATCCAGGGAAACGACCTGCCCGTCGCGCCGCTCGGCACCTCGCGCGGATTGCTGATGGGTGAGTGGGCCGTCGCGATCGGCAACCCGCTCGGTTTCCTGATCGGCAATACGGAGCCGAGCGTCACCGCGGGAGTCGTCAGTGGAGTCGGGCGGAATCTCGCGGCCACGCCGCAGGGCGCGGGAGTATACGTGGACATGATCCAGACTGACGCTTCAATCAACCCCGGCAACTCCGGCGGTCCGCTGGTGAATGCACTCGGCGAAGTCATCGGAGTCAACACGGCGATCTTCAGTCCCACGGGCGGCTCCATCGGAGTCGGCTTCGCGATCCCGATAGACCGCGCGCGCCGCGTGGTCGAGGACCTGCTCGCTCACGGACAGATCAGGCGCCCATGGGACGGTATCAACCTCCGGATCTCACCGCCGGGGTCGCGCGAGATTCTCACCGCGGGAGCCGTGGTGCAGAGCGTCGTGCCGGAGTCGCCAGCTGCTCGGGCAGGGATCCGGCAGGGAGATGTCGTCGTTCGCTCCCGTGGGCGCCTCATCCGCAACGCATACGACTGGGAGGCCGAGCGTCTCGACTTCCGTGTGGGCGACGAGGTCCCCCTCGCCGTCAGGCGCGGAGAGCGCGAGTTCACGGCGACGATTCGGGTTGTGGACCTCCCCGAGGTCACCGCTCCGCGTGTCGCGGTATTCCAGGAGCTGCAGCTGGTTTCGCTCACACCGGCGATCAGGCAGACCAAGTCGATCCGCAGCAGCGCCGGTGCACTGGTGGTCGCAGCCAGCGAACGCGTCTCCGAGCAGCTCGGCTTTCTGGTGGACGACGTGATACTGCAGATCAACAACCTGCGGATAGCCGGCGCCGAGGAAGCTGCCCGTGCGCTCGGAGCGTTCCCCAGCAGATCGGTCGTGACCGTGTACGTGGAACGGCAGGGCCGGTTGTGGAACGTTCAATTCCGCATGCCATGAGCGGGCGCATGGTGTTCGCATGAGCGACCGCGACCGCTACTCCTCGCCGCTGGCCGAGCGGTACGCCTCCGAGGCGATGCTGGAGCTGTGGTCTCCGCGCACACGTCACGGGCTCTGGCGCCGGCTGTGGCTCGCGCTCGCCGAAGCCGAGCAGGCACTCGGCGCCAACATTCCGCCGGAAGCGGTCGCTCAGATGCGCGAGCATCTCGACGAGATCGATTTCGACGCGGTCGCTGCATACGAGCGCCGCTTCCGACACGACGTGATGGCGCACATACACGCCTTCGCCGACGTGGCGCCTGCAGCGCGGCCGTACATCCATCTGGGAGCGACCAGCGCGTTCGTCACCGATAACGCCGACCTCATCCTGATGCGCCGTGGGATGGATCTTCTCCGCGCGAAGGTTCTCACCGTCATCCGCGCACTCGCGGCCTTCGCGCGGGAGTGGCGTGATACGCCCACGCTCGGTTACACGCATCTGCAGCCCGCACAGCTCACCACCGTTGGCAAGCGTGCGACGCTCTGGCTGCAGGATCTCGTGCTCGACGTCGCGGAGCTCGACCGCCGCATCGGCACTCTCCCTTTCCGCGGAGTGAAAGGCACCACGGGTACCCAGGCGAGCTTTCTCGAGCTGTTCGGTGGAGACCACGCGAAGGTTCGGGAGCTGGAACGTCGCGTCACGACGAGCATGGACTTCGGCGAGGCACTCGCCGTGACAGGGCAGACCTACACCCGGAAGCTGGATGCAATGGTTCTGAGTGCGGTGACCGGAGTTGCCACGAGCGCGGCGAAGTTCAGCGGCGACATCCGGATGCTTCAGGCGTTCGGTGAGCTGGAAGAACCGTTCGAGTCGGAGCAGGTCGGTTCGTCCGCGATGGCGTACAAGCGGAACCCGATGCGCTCCGAGCGCATCGCGTCGCTTGCCCGCTTCGTGATCTCGCTCGAGGCCAACGCGAGCCACACTCACAGCGTGCAGTATCTCGAGCGCACGCTCGATGACAGCGCCAACCGCCGGCTCGCGATACCCGAATCCTTTCTCGCGACAGATGCGATACTGCTGCTGATGGCCAACGTCGCGTCAGGGCTGCACGTCAACACCGGTCGGGTGCGCGAGCGTGTCGCGCGCGAGCTTCCATTCATGGCGACAGAGGAACTGATCCTGGCTGCTGTTCGCGCCGGAGGCGATCGGCAGGACGTTCACGAGGTGATCAGGCGGCACAGCGTCGCTGCGGCGAAGGCGCTGAGCGAGGGCGGCGATCGCAATGACCTTTTCGACCGGCTCAGCCGCGACCCCGCGTTCACAGTGCCGCTGGAGGAGATCCGTGCAGCGGCCGCCCCCGGGCGCTTCATCGGCCGGTCGCCGCGGCAGGTGGACGAGTTCCTCGGCGAGGTGGTCGAGCCGCTGCTTGCGGCAGCCGGCGCCGGCGCCGATGGCCCCGGCGAGCTCCGGGTTTGAACGCTGTCATGTTCCTGACCATTCGACCGAGCCCCTGAATTGAGCACAGTCACGGCGACGACTCTCCCGCTCCCGCTCGTTCGGCGCGGGAAGGTGCGCGACGTGTACGACGCAGGCGGTGATCGGCTGCTCCTGGTGGCGACGGACAGAGTCAGCGCGTTCGACGTGGTGATGGCCGAGGCCGTGCCCCACAAGGGCGTGGTTCTCACGCAGCTCACTGCCTGGTGGCTGCTCACGCTCGGTGACGACATCCGGCATCACATGATCTCGGCCGATGCGAATGAGATCAGGCGGGAAGTACCTGGCCTGGCCCGGTTCGGTGCGGAGCTCGACGGGAGGTCGATGCTCGCGTTGCGAACACAGCCGTACCCCGTGGAGTGCGTGATGCGGGGCTACCTGGCCGGCTCAGCCTGGCAGGAGTATCGCGCCCACGGGACGCTGGCCGGAGAGCCGCTCGCCCCTGGCTTGCAGGAGAGCGCCCGGCTGGATCCGCCGCTGTTCAGCCCCGCGACCAAAGCGGAATCGGGGCATGACGAGAACATCACTGTGGCTGAGGCCGCACGAATAGTGGGTCGAGCCGAGGCAAAGGAGCTCGAGCGGCTCACGAGGCTGGTATATGGGCGTGGCGGAACGCTGGCGGCGAAGCGTGGAATAATCATCGCAGATACCAAGCTCGAGTTCGGAGAGCGTGGCGGCGAAATTATATTGATTGACGAGGTTCTGACGCCTGACAGCTCGCGCTTCTGGCCGGCAGAGGCGTACAGACCCGGCGCCGCACCCCCAAGCTTCGACAAGCAGCCGCTGCGCGACCATCTCGCGCTGGAGCGCGCTGCCGGTCGATGGAACGGCGAAGCACCTGCACCTCCCCTCCCCAGTGAGGTCGTAGCCGAAATGAGTGCCCGTTATCTCGACATCTTCCACCGGCTTACCGGCTCGTCGCTGGTGGTGCCGACGTGAACTTCGCACGCGAAGGACTTCTCTTCATAGGGATAGCGAGCGGAATCGCGGCAGGCGCGTTCGCACTCGCCTACATGCGCCGCTCATGGCCACTGTGGCTGCTGGCGTTCGCTCTCATCGTCATCGCCCTGTGGGTCGCGTACTTTTTCCGCGACCCTGAGCGCGCCGGCGAGCGTGGCGCGCAGCTGGTGATCGCGCCGGCAGACGGCAGGGTGGTCCAGATCGCCGAGGTGGACGAGCCGGCGTTCGTCCGTGACCGGACGGTGCGCGTCTCCATCTTCATGAACGTCTTCAACGTGCACGTAAACCGCTATCCGGTGGACGGCGTAGTGCGCTATGTGCATTACAATCCGGGGAAGTTCCTCAACGCGGCGACGGAGAAGTCCAGCCTCGAGAACGAACAGAGCTCCGTCGGCATTGAGTCGGGCGAGTATCGCATACTGGTGCGGCAGATCGCGGGGCTCATAGCGCGACGAATTGTCACTTACAGCGCTGAAGGCGACACGGTCACGCAGGGCGAGCGCATGGGAATCATCAGGTTCGGCTCCCGGGTCGATGTGTTCATGCCTGCCGGATCGACAGTTCGGGTGAAGGAAGGCGAAGTGACCGTAGCCGGCACGACGGTCATAGCCGAGCTGCCAGCGCCGTGACCCCCCCCGAGCGGCGGCGCCGCGTGCGACGCGCCGTGGTGGTGCTGCCCAACGGCTTCACTCTCGCGAACCTTTTTCTCGGCGTGTTCGCGATCGTTACCGCGTCCCGCGGAGACTTCAGCACGGCAGGTGTGTACATCGTGCTCGGGGGAGTCGCCGACGCGCTCGACGGGCGCATAGCGCGGGCAACCCGCACCGGGTCTCGTTTCGGCGAGGAGCTCGACTCGCTGGTGGACGCGATCACGTTCGGACTCGCCCCGGCACTCATCATGTACTTCGCGGTGCTCAACCGCGAGGGGTGGGACTGGGTGCTCGTGTTCCTCTTCGTCGCGTGCGCCGTGATCCGGCTTGCACGCTTCAACGTCGAGCAGGCGGGTCGCGCCAAGCGGTACTTCCAGGGGCTCCCGAGCCCGGCGGCGGGAATGACGCTGGCCACCTACTACTGGTTCAGCCAGACCGATCTCTACAACCAGACGATGATCGGCGACCTCCCCTGGCAGGTGATGCTCCGCTGGGTGATGGCGGGGCTCGCTTTTCTGATGATCAGCAACGTGTCCTACCCGGCGGTCCCGACAGTCGGCTACAGATCAGCGCGCGAGCTCGGCGGCACGGCGATAGTGCTGGGAACGCTCCTGGGGATCCTCTTCCTCCCACGGGAGTTCTTCTTCCCCGCCCTGATGATGTACGTGCTGTATGGTGTGGCAAAGACTGCCCTCCTGGGGTTCCTCGGCAGGCACGCGTCGGGTGACGACCCGATTATCGGCGACGGGGAGGATCAGGACGCAGACGAGGACGCCACCGTCGAACGGGGAGTCACACGACGTCGTCGCCGTCGCCGAAACCGGCCGGAGCGGCGGCCACTCCCGGAGGAGCCAGGCTGATGAAGCGCTTCAAGGTGGCCGTGCAGATAATCCCCCGCGCTGGACTGCTCGATCCGCAGGGGAAGGCCGTGGCCGACGCCCTCCACGCGCTCGGTTTCGGCGACGTCAGCTCTGTTCATGTCGGTCGGCACGTCGTTATTGAGCTGAGCGCACCCGACGCAATGTCAGCCGAGTCGGCGGCACAGGCCATGTGCCAGCGGCTGCTTGCCAATCCGGTGACGGAAGACTTCGAGGTTACCTCGGCGGTACCGGCGTGAAGTTCGGGATCGTCACCTTCCCCGGATCCAACTGCGACTACGACGCATATCAGGCTGTGATCGAGTCACTGGGCGAGGAGGCGGAGTACCTCTGGCACAAGGGCCACGATCTGCGCGGTGCCGACGTCGTGATCCTTCCGGGAGGTTTCAGCTATGGTGACTACCTGCGTGCAGGTGCGATCGCGCGGTTCAGTCCCATCATGCGCGAGGTGCAAGAGCACGCGCGCAGCGGCGCTCCCGTGCTCGCCATCTGCAACGGCTTTCAGATAGCATGCGAGGCGGGACTGCTTCCCGGCGCGCTCATGCGGAACGCAGGGCTCCGCTTCATCTCGGACGTGGCATATCTGCGGGTCGAAAGCACGGACACGATCTTCAGCAGCGGGTACCAGCCAGGCGAGGTCCTGGCCCTACCGGTGGCGCACGGCGAGGGACGGTACGTCGGCGACCCGGAGGCGATCGCCCGGCTTGAAGGCGAAGGGCAGGTCGTGTTCCGCTACGTGTCGCCCGAGGGAGAGCTCGACGACCGGTGGAATATCAACGGCTCGCTGAATGCGATCGCGGGGATCGTGAGCGACGAACGCAACGTGCTGGGCATGATGCCACATCCTGAGCGCGCCATGGACTTGCTCCTCGGGTCCGACGACGGTCGGCCGCTGTTCGAAGGCCTGCT
>CAZOAT010000001.1:50133-72541 GCA_964577965.1 uncultured Gemmatimonadaceae bacterium
GCGGAGCGACGCGCAAAACAACCGAGCGGGCAACGCCGAGGCAGGCGGAGCGACGGGTATGACCGTCAGCACGCGCCCGGGTGATCCGGTGATTACTTCGGCGCTGATCGCCGAGCATGGGCTCACAGACACCGAATACCAGCGGCTCATCGCGATGCTCGGGCGCGAGCCGACGTTCACGGAACTCGGCATCGTGAGCGCCCTGTGGAGCGAGCACTGCTCTTACAAACACTCGCGCCCGCTGCTCAAGACGCTGCCGACAGAGGCGCCTTATGTGCTGCAGGGGCCCGGCGAGAACGCGGGCGTGATCGCTGTCGGCGACGGACTCGCCGTCGCGTTCAAGATCGAGTCGCACAATCATCCCTCGGCAATCGAGCCGTATCAGGGGGCAGCGACTGGTGTGGGTGGTATCCTCCGCGACGTGTTCACGATGGGCGCGCGCCCGATCGCAATGCTGAATTCACTCCGGTTCGGCTCGCTGTCGTCTCCGCGGGTGCGCTACCTGTTCGCCGGTGTCGTGAAGGGGATCGGCGACTACGGCAACTGCGTGGGGATTCCTACAGTTGCCGGAGAGATCGTCTTCGACCCCGCCTACGAAGGCAACCCACTCGTCAACGCGATGTGCGTGGGGGTGATGAAGGAGCACGAGCTGATCCGCGCCAGCGCAGAGGGAGTCGGCAACCCGATCATCGCCGTGGGTGCGCGCACCGGGCGTGATGGAATCCATGGAGCGTCGTTCGCCTCGGAAGACCTGTCGCACGAGAGCGATGCCAAGCGGCCACGCGTGCAGGTCGGCGACCCGTTCACAGAGAAGCTGCTCCTCGAAGCCAGCCTCGAGCTGATCCGCAGCGGCCACATCGTGGCCATTCAGGACATGGGAGCGGCCGGGCTTACGTCGTCCTCCGCCGAGATGGCCGCGCGCGGCGACGTCGGCGTCACGATCGACGTGACGAAGGTGCCGGTGCGAGAAAAGGGAATGAGCCCGTACGAGATTCTGCTCAGCGAGTCGCAGGAGCGGATGCTCGTGGTGGCGAAACGGGGCCGCGAGGAGGACGTTCGCGCAATCCTCGAGAAGTGGGATCTCGCCGCGGCGGTCATAGGAGAAGTGATCGCCGAGCCGGTCTACCGGGTCACCGAGGGCGACCGTGTCGTGGCGGAGTTTCCCGGCTCGCGGCTCGTGACCGACTGCCCCACATACGAGCCGGAAGCTCGGGAGAGCGACGCCATCGTGCAGCTCCGGGCACGCGATGTACCGGCGATTCCTGAGCTGCCGGAGGAACAGGATCCGATGTGGACGCTCGGACGTCTGCTCGCTGCCCCGACAATCGCAAGCAAACGATGGGCGTATCGCCAGTACGACTCCACCGTGCGGACCAATACCGTTATAGGACCCGGAGGCGACGCGGCGGTCCTGCGCCTGCGCCACACGAACAAGGCCATCGCCGTGAAGACTGACGGAAACGGCCGCTACGTCTATCTCGACCCTCGCACCGGCGGGCGTATCGCGGTCGCGGAAGCCGCGCGGAACGTCGCCTGCACCGGTGCCCGTCCGATGGCGATCACCAACTGCCTCAACTTCGGCAATCCACGCAGACCGGAGGTGTACCACCAGCTGCGTGAAGCCGTGGCAGGAATGGGAGACGCGTGTCGCGCACTCGGGACTCCGGTCACGGGTGGCAACGTCTCGCTGTACAACGAAAGCCCGGGCGGCGCGGTCTATCCTACTCCGGTGATAGGTATGATCGGCCTGATTGACTCCCTCGACCACGTCACCCGCGCTTGGTGGGACGGCGACGGGGAGGAGATCGTACTGCTCGGCGAGCCGACTGCAGAGCTTGGCGCGAGCGAGTATCTCGCCACAATCCATGGCACCATCGCCGGTGCCCCTCCGGCGTGCGATCCGGCGCGGGAGCGCGCGCTCATAGACGCACTCCTCGACGCGATCACGCTGGGCCTGGTTCGTTCCGCGCACGACTGCTCGGACGGCGGCCTTGCCGTGGCGCTGGCGGAGTGCGCGATAATGAGACCGCGGCGGCTCGTCGGCGCCGAAGTGGACCTGAGCGCCTGGGACGAGCTTCCACTCCGCGCGCTGCTCTTCGGCGAAGCCCAGGCGAGAATCGTGGCGACGAGCAGCGATGCCGCCGGGCTCATCTCCGTCTGCCAGCGGCATCACGTGCCTGTACGCATGATCGGCCGGGTGCGAGCGGGATCCGATTCGCTCGTGATCTCGGCACGCGGTATGTCCTGGCGGGCACCGCTCGACCTGCTGGCTGAGGCGTATCACGATGCCATCCCTGCGATAATGACGAGCTCGCCTCAGTCGGCTGCCGCGGCCGGCCAGGATTCCGTTATGGTTCTCTGAGATGTGTGGAGTCTTTGGAATACACGGGCACGCCGAGGCGGCGCAACTCACCCACCTCGGGCTGTACTCGCTCCAGCACCGAGGGCAGGAGTCCGCGGGAATAGTCGCTGTTGGCGACGATGGCATGCCGCGCGCGGCGCGTGAGATGGGGCTCGTCTCCGACCGCTTCCCTGGGCACGTTGAGAGGCTGCGCGGTCCAATATCGATTGGCCACACGCGCTACAGCACGGGTGGCGCCTCGACGATCGAGAACGCGCAGCCGGTACTGGCGCGCTTCCGGGAGGGCCACATCGCGCTGGCCCACAACGGCAACCTCACGAATGCGGCGGAGATGCGTCGCGAGCTCGAGGATGCCGGCTCGATATTCAGCTCCACGATGGATTCCGAGGTGATCGTTCACCGCATGGCGCGGTCGCGGGAGCGCACTCCTGAAGGAAAGCTGGCCGAGGCGCTGCAGCCGCTGGAGGGGGCCTTCTCCGCGGTCGTTCTCGTCGGCAACACATTGCTCGCCGTGCGCGACCCCCGCGGGTGGCGCCCGCTGGTGATGGGCCGGCTGAACGGATCCGTAGTGTTCGCGTCGGAGACATGTGCTCTCGACATCGTCGGTGCGACGTTCGAGCGTGAGATCGAGCGGGGTGAGATCGTAGCAGTCGATTCGGCGGGGGTGCGTTCCACGTTCCCGCTCGCACAGCGCGAATCCCGGAAGTGCATCTTCGAGTTCGTCTACTTCGCGCGCCCCGACAGCTGGATCTTCGGCGGCTCGGTGGATCGCGCGCGCCGCAACCTCGGGCGTCAGCTCGCGAAGGAGGCTCCAGCACCCGGCGCGGAGCTGGTCTTCTCCGTGCCGGACTCCTCCAATTCCGCGGCCCTCGGCTTTTCGGAGGAGTCCGGCATTCCCTTTGAGCTGGCCCTCATCCGCAACCATTACGTGGGACGCACCTTCATTCAACCCACGCAGGCAGGGCGCGACCAGAAAGTGAAGGTCAAGTACAACGCGGTACGCGATCTGCTCGAAGGCAGGAGCGTGGTGATGGTTGACGACTCTATAGTTCGCGGGACTACGACGAGCGGACTCGTAACCATGCTCCGGGGCGCCGGGGCGCGGGAAGTGCACCTGCGAGTAAGTTCTCCGCCGATCACGGGGCCATGTTACTACGGAATAGACACTCCAACGCGCGAAGAACTGATCGCCGCACAGCTTTCGGTTCCGGAGATCGCCCGGCATCTGGGCGTCGATACGCTGGCGTACATCAGTCTCGAGGGGATGCTGCGATCCGCGCCCGACGGCCCCGACGGTTTCTGCCACGCTTGCTTTTCGGGCGACTACCCCACGCCGCCGCCCGCGGACCCGAACAAGCTTCGATTCGGGTGCGGCTGCTGAAGGCATCCGCCGCGCACAGTCAGCGGGGGTTCAGTTCGTCGCGGGCGCGGCTGTCAGGGGTGGGCTGATGGCCCAGTCTGTCTTCTTCTTCGGCAACGGATCAGCCGAAGGCACGCGCGACATGAAGGAAGTGCTGGGCGGAAAGGGCGCGAACCTCGCTGAGATGACGAACCTCGGCGTCCCCGTGCCGCCCGGGTTCACGATCGCTTGTCACGAAAGCATTTCCTACCTCGAGGCCGGGAAGTACAGCGACCGGCTCCGCGCCGAAATCGAAGGTAATCTGGCGCGGCTGGAGGCGGCCGCGGGAAAGAAACTGGGGGATCCCCGAAACCCGCTGCTCGTGTCAGTCCGGTCGGGGGCGCCTGTGTCCATGCCGGGAATGATGGAGACGATCCTCAACCTCGGCCTGAACGACACGACGGTCGTCGGGCTCGCCCGCCAGAGTCGCAATGCGCACTTCGCGTACGACTCGTACCGTCGCTTGATCCAGATGTATGGCCACGTGGTGCTTGGGGTGGCCGCGAGCGACTTCGAGCATCTGCTCCGGGCCAAACGGCTCACGGAAGGAGTGACCACGGAAGCGGACCTCAGCGAGGACGCGCTCCGCAACGTCGTGGAAGAGTACAAGGCGGTTGTTCGCAACGCGAAGGGCGTCCCCTTCCCTGCGGACCCTGTAGTCCAGCTCTGGGGCGCAATCGAGGCTGTGTGGCGCTCCTGGATGCTGAAGAAGGCGCGCGACTACCGCCGGGCTAACTCGATCCCAGAGGACCTCGGCACTGCGGTCAGTGTCGTCGCGATGGTATTCGGAAACCTCGGTAACGACTCCGGAACCGGTGTCGCCTTCACGCGCAACCCTTCCACCGGAGAGAGGAAGTTTTACGGTGAGTTCCTCATAAACGCGCAGGGTGAGGACGTTGTCGCAGGCACACGGGATCCACTCAGCATCGAGCAGATGTCCGAGCGGCTGCCGGAGCCTTACAGAGAGCTGATAGCAACGCAGGAGCGGCTCGAGCGCCACTACCGTGAGATGCAGGACATCGAGTTCACGGTCGAGCGCGGCAAGCTGTATCTCCTGCAGACCCGCACTGGCAAGCGCACTGCCGCCGCCGCGCTGCGGGTAGCGACGGACATGGTGACCGAAGGGCTGATCGACAGCACCGAGGCAGTCATGCGCGTCCCTGCCGATCATCTCGACCAGGTCCTGCACCCGATAATCGACCCTTCGGTCGAAGCCTCGCCGCTGTGCACCGGCCTGCCAGCGAGCCCGGGTGCGGTGAGCGGAATCGCAGTGTTCGATCCTGACAGCGCCGAGCAGCATGCGGCCGATGGTGAGGCCGTGATCCTCGTGCGCGACGAGACGACTCCAGAGGACTTTCACGGTATGGTCGCGGCGCGTGGCATACTCACCGCTCGTGGAGGAATGACCAGTCACGCCGCAGTCGTGGCGCGCGGCATGGGCAAGTGCGCGGTCGTTGGCGCCCGTGACATCACAGTCGATCTGGAGCACAGGCGCTTTGCAGTGAACGGGGAGGAGGTCGTCGAGGGTGACTGGCTCACGCTCGACGGAGCGACCGGACGGGTTTTCGCCGGGAACCTCCCCACAGTTCCGAGCGAGATCGTCCGCGTGACGAGCGGAGCGCTCAAGCCGGCCGATGCACCGTTATTTGACGCGTACTCGCGTCTGATGCAGTGGGCCGATGCTGCCCGGCGGCTCAAGGTCCGGGCGAATGCGGACACCCCACGCGATGCGACGATCGCGCGGAACTTCGGCGCCGAAGGAATCGGGCTGTGCCGCACGGAGCACATGTTCTTCGAGGGCGATCGCATTCACGCGATGCGTGAGATGATCGTCGCGCGGGACGAAAGTGGGCGCCGCCGCGCGCTCGCGCGGCTCCTGCCAATGCAGCGCGCGGACTTCGAGGGGATCTTCGAGGCAATGAGCGGCCTGCCAGTCACGATCCGCCTGCTCGACCCACCGCTCCACGAGTTCCTGCCGCACGGAGGCGAGGAGAGCAAGCTGCTCGCAAGACGCCTCGGCATCGCGCGCCCGGAACTGGCACGGATCGTGGAAGACCTGCGCGAGACGAACCCGATGCTGGGACACCGGGGCTGCCGGCTGGGGGTCACTTTCCCCGAGATCACCGAGATGCAATGCCGCGCGATTCTGGAGGCCGCGATCAGAGCCTCGAGGCGGGGAGTCGAAGTGCACCCGGAGATAATGATCCCCCTTGTCGCCACACGTGCCGAGTTCGACAACCAGCGAAACGTGCTGGAGGAAGTCGCGCGCAGCGTGTTCGACGAAATGGGAGAGAGGCTCGACTACCTCGTCGGGACGATGATCGAGTTGCCGCGTGCCGCGCTCACGGCGGGCGAGATAGCGGGCGGGCAGGCCGGCGCCGATTTCTTCTCCTTTGGAACCAACGACCTGACGCAGACGACGTACGGCCTCAGCCGGGATGATGCAGGCAGGTTCCTGCCGTCCTATGTGGCAGCCGGGATCTTTTCCGACGACCCCTTCCAGGTACTGGACGAGGCGGGAGTCGCCAGGCTCATCCGTCTCGCCGTGACCGAGGGGCGTGAGGCGCGACCCGCGATCAAGCTTGGCATCTGCGGTGAGCACGGCGGCGAGCCGCGCTCCGTCGCGATCTGTCACAAACTCGGCCTCGATTACGTATCCTGTTCACCGTTCCGGGTCCCCATAGCACGCCTTGCCGCCGCGCATGCAGCTCTTGCCGATTCAGACTAGCCTCGCACCGCAATTCGCAGCCACCGCCGCTCAGCCGGCGTTGCCACTGGGACTTCCAGCACGGCGCCTCCGGATAGCGATCGTCACGGAGTACTACTATCCGCACCTCGGCGGCATATGCGAGCACGTGCACTATTTCGCGCGCGAGGCCAGGCTTGCCGGCCACCACGTGGACATCATCACGTCGAACATTCCGGGCGCCGCCCCCACGCGGAACGTGATCCGCATCGGCCGGAGCAGGACCGTGTATGCCAACGGCTCGACAGCGCGAATTTCCGTGGGGCTCGGTCTGCGCCGGCGGATGCGGGACGTGCTCCACGGCGGCGGTTATGACATTGTTCACGTCCATCTGCCTCTCACCCCTGTTCTGCCGCTGCTCGCGGTGGAGGAAGCCACCGCGCCCCTCGTCGGCACATTCCACTCGTACTTCGAGCGTGTGATGGCGTACCGGGTAGCCGCTCCCTACTTCCGCTCGCGTCTGCGGCGACTTGACGCGGCGATAGCCGTCTCCGCGTCCGCGGTCGAGGCAATGGAGAAGTACTTCGAGGCCGACTGGCGCATCATTCCGAACGGCATCGACGTCCACGAGTTCACACCCGATCAGCCGCGTCCGCCGTACATGCGGAGCGATGTGCCGGTGATCCTCTACTTTGGACGGCTGGACCCACGCAACGGACTGCGTCATCTCATCGATGCATTTCGTATCGTCAGGGAGAGCGGCCGCGAAGCGCAGCTGCTGGTGGCCGGCGGCGGACCGCTCAGCGATTACTATCGCAAGCTGGCCAACGGCGACCCCGATATCACGTTCACCGGGGCGGTGCTGGGCAGCAGAGCTGCGTATTATGCCAACAGCACCATTTACGCGGCGCCTACGACACGCAGCGCCTCGTTTGGAATCACGCTGCTTGAAGCGATGGCGTGTGAGACTCCAATCGTCTGCTCCCGAATAGCCGGTTTTCGCGATGTGGTACAGCACGAGCGTGAAGCCCTGACAGTTCCACCGCGGGACCACCACGCGATGGCGGCCGCCCTCACGCGGCTTCTGGATGACGAGACCCTGCGCGCGAGAATGGGCAAAGCGGGGCGGCGGCAGGCGATGCGCTACGACTGGCGCAACGTCACCGACGAAGTGCTGAGCGTGTACACCGAAGTACTCGGCAAGCCGCCGCGCTCGTGATCAGCTGATGGTGAAGTTTCTTCGCAGGTATGGCCGCTGGCTTCTGACAGCGGCCATACTCGTTTTCCTCGTGATGTTCGCCCGCAGGGTGGACTGGGCGTCGGCGTGGACCGCCATGCGTGGTGCCTCCCCTGCCCTGCTGGTCGCAGCATTCGTGGCGAACGTCGTGTCACTGCTCGTGCGCGCGGTGCGGTGGTGGGTGTTCCTGCGCCCCGCGGGCGCGACATCGCTGCCGCTGGCGTTGCGCGCCACCATCGCCGGAGCCGCACTGAACAATCTCGTGCTCGCGCAGGGCGGTGAAGCTGCGCGTGTCGTGTTCGTGTCGCGTGCATCGGGAGTGCCGAGCGCCCGGGTCCTGGCGACACTTGCGCTCGAGCGAATGTTCGACGCAGTCGGATTCGCGGCGCTGCTCGCGTTCGGGACGTTCGTCCTCGCACTGCCGCCGAACATGCAGCGACTGCGGGTCCCGGCAGCGGTCGTGCTGTTCGTGCTGTTCGTGCTGTTGTACGTCTTCGTGTATCTCACCCGTGGGAGAACCCTGGAGGTTGCCGCGGAGGCGAGCGCGGAGATCGCGGCAGGCCCGTCAACGCTGCTCGGCCACGGCAGGCGATATGTCTCGCGTTTCGCTGCCAGCGCCAGTGCACTCGCCACGGGGCCACGTTTCATCGCCGCGACGCTACTCTCGCTCGTGGCGTGGGTGGGTCAGCTCTATACCTACCACTGGTGTGCGGTGGCGACCGGCATCTCGCTGCCCGTGGCCGCGAGCCTTGCCGCCCTTCTGGCCAGCAACATCGGCTTCCTGCTCCGCGCGACCCCCGGCGGTGTGGGCGTGTTCCAGGTGATCTACGCCGTGACGGTCGCGCAGTTCGGTGTGGAGCAGGATCCGGCGATAGCAGCATCGCTGCTGATTCAGACTCTGCAGATTCTTCCGCTGACACTCGTAGGCGGGCTGCTCGCGCCCGAGTTCCTGTTCAGGCGGCGACCTTCGACAAAGCAGCCCGATTGACGCGACGAGCCTGAGGACTCAACCCCGCCTGAGCGTACGCGCGATCGAGACCGTTCGGTAAATCGCCGTACCAGCTGTGCCGGCGGCGATCATGACCAGGACGATTGCAAGCACCGTCCCCGCACCCCATCCAGCCCGCGACGTTATTGCCGGATCGAGAATCGCGCCGACCGCGAGCAGGACCAGCCGCTCTGCGCGTTGCATAACCCCCCCGGAGCCCGTGATACCGAGGGCTTCGCCGCGGGCGCGTGTGTAGCTGACGAGCAGAGATCCCCCCAGCGCGGCGGCCGTGGCCAGAGCCATCGCCGGTACCGCCGCGAAGTACATGATCAGCCCGAGAAAGGTGAGCGTCTCGGCGAATCGGTCCAGCGTCGAGTCCATGAACGCCCCATAGCTGCTTGCGAGGCCACGGGCGCGTGCGATCCGCCCGTCGAACACGTCGGCAGCTCCGCCGAGCAGCACGAGCCAGCCGGCAACCCCAAGCGCACCTTGTGCGAACGCCAGCCCGGCACCAGCCGCCAGCAGCAGACCGAGATAGTTGAACACGTCGGGTGAGATTTCCGCGCGCACTATCGTGCGTTCGACGGGCCCGATCAGCCACATCAACCAGTCGCGGAGCCAATAGCCGAGCAGCACAGTACTGCCGCGCCGGGCGACATCGCGATCCATGACGCGGCTGCGACGAGCCACAGCGAATACAGGCATTGTCAGGAGAAGGGCCAGCACCAGCGCGAGAGCTGTCAGATCAGCGGTATTCATCGCGCGACCATTCCCCAGCTGCCGGGGCCGGTCGTCAACGCCGTGTTCTCAGGTATCGAATCGCCTTGGGCCAGAGGAAGATGAGCGGCCAGCGTCGCTCCCGCGGCGTCAGCTCGATCACCATACCGCTGCGACGCGCAACTTTCTGCCTGATGTACTCGAGCCAGTCGTCGTAGAGCCAGATATGCTTCCCCCAGCGCAGCGTAGCCCGCAGCTTGCTGCGCGAAAAATAGAAACTCACCCGCAGGCGCTCGAGACGCGTCGCGCGGCGCAGCTGAGTATAGGTCTCTGCGCGGCAGGCGAGAACGCCGCTCTCAGCCAGGCTTCCAAGCAGCGCGTCATAGATCGCGACCATCACCCCGCGCTGCGCTGTGAATACCTCCGCGACTCTGGCACTCGTCTCCGGCCTGATCTCGGCGGAGTAGGACGTCGTCAGCAGCGTGCGGCAGTATGAATCAGCTTTGAAGGAGACTGGGAGGTAAGGTCGTCCCCACTCGAACGTCCCGGCGCGCGCTGTGGCCAGCGCATCCACGACAGCACCCCGGCTCGACGGATCGCGTGTCCACGCAAGCTGTACCTGTTGAAACAACCGCCCCTTCGTGAAATGATCTCTGGAACCTCGCGAGCAGGCTGCGGCCAGATCCTGCTTCGACAGGACGGCACATTTCGCTACCAGCGAGTCGCCCTCGCCAGCCCCTCGCAACGCGATGGCAACGACGTTGGGGGGCAGGACATGCGCCAGCATCGTCGCGGTGCGGGCGCTGAACCTGGGCTGCGTATCCGACACGAAGGACTCGTACGCTGTCGCATAATCCTCCACAATGACAAAAAAATCGTACGCGCTGTCGGGTCGCCCTCCGCTACCCTGCGCGTGAGAACCGTAGTGGATTATGGCCACGGTGCCGTGACCGAATGCATCGACGATCCGGTGCACCAGACGTTCCGCCGGCCCGTTCACCGCGCCATCCAGATCGCGAGTCAGCGCGTCAGGCAACGACGTGTCAGTCACGACCTTTCCGAGCGCATCTGATGGAGGGCAGCGCTCATCTTTTCCCTCAACGACGCGATGAACTGATCGATCTGGTCGTCCTCAGGTGGCTCGATCGGCCCGAGCACGGACACATTCACGCTGCTCCCGGCGACGGTTCTTGCGGCCTCCGCGGCCGTCCGCGCCTGCCAGAGGCCATCCACGACCAGGCAGTAGACAGGGCGCTTTGCCCGCCTCAGTATCGTCGTCAGACCCCGCCTCATGAAGGGCCCGATCTCCCCTGTGCGGGTACGATGCCCTTCCGGGAAAATCACCATCGAGCATTCCCCCCGGGCAGTCCTGTCCGCCGCCCCCTCGATCTCTTTCAGGTCCCGGGCAGCTATTCCCCGCTCGCGACGTCCAGCACCCTGGGTGACCCGGGGCATGCCCGTCGCACGAAGGAGTGGCGAAACCCCGGGAATGAAGCGATGGTAGCGGTCTCTGTAAGGTATGAGTGTGAGAGGGTCGTGGACCAGCGAGAGCGCAAGGGGAATATCGAGGATAGACTGGTGGTTCATCACGGCAATGCAGCTTCCAGCGGGTATTGAGCCTCGAATGTTAACTCGGATATTGCCAACGACGCGCGCGATGCCTACGGTTGCCCGGGCGTGAAAGTGTAGCCATGCTCCGAGGATGGAACGGCGGCGTGATGGCAACAGGCTCACGAGAGGAAAGACGACGAGCCGCTGAGGGAGCCCTACCCCGAAAGTGAGGTAGAGAGAATAGACCATGAAGAGCAAACCACTTCTGACCGCACGCCCCGGCTCCGGCCTTCGTGCGGGGAGGGAGGACGACGAAATGGCCGACGGCGCTGCCTCCGAGCCGCCCGCAGCGGGCTCAGTCATGCGTCGGCACGATCGCGTGACCCAGGCCGAAGTCCCCCACGGCACGGACGTCTCCGACTACGACTACAGCAGCTTCTACTACTCCTCGGGCCAGGATCCGTTTGCGATACTGGAGCCGTTCGAGGAGTGGTACGATCGCGCGCGCACCGACGGGTACTACCTGTACGCGCAGCCGATGTTCACACCGCCGCAGCCGCACGTGACCGTCGAGGATCAGCTGGACGGTGGCAGGCTCGACCTTCTCAACTTCGCTTCCTACAACTATCTCGGTCTCTCGTATCGGCCGGAAGTCGTTGCGGCGGCCAGCGCTGCGCTCGCCACGTATGGGCTGGGGGCGGCTGGTTCGCCGATTCTCAGCGGAACGATGCGCATCCACGATGAACTGGAGCAGGCACTTGCCCGGTTCAAGAACAAGGAAGCGGCGCTGGTGTTCCCAACCGGGTACTCGACAAACGTCGGCCTCATTCAGGGACTCATGCGTCCGGGCGACTGGATCATCGCGGACCAGAATGCTCATGCCAGCATAGTGGATGGCGCAATCCTCTCCAAGGCGAACTTCAAGTTCTTCAAACATAACAGGCCGGAGGATCTCGATAAGAAGCTCTCCGGCACCACGGGCAAGAAGCTGGTCATAGTAGAAGGCGTGTACTCGATGGACGGCGATGTGTGTCGCCTGCCGGAGATTGTCGAGGTGAGCAAGCGTCACGGCGCAAGGATAGTGATTGACGAAGCGCACTCCACCTTCGTGTACGGGGAGTCGGGCCGCGGGGTGGTCGAACACTTCGGTCTCGAGGAGGAGGTCGACATCCACGTAGGAACCTTCTCCAAGGCGCTCGGCGGGCAGGGCGGCTACGTTGCGGGTTCCCACCGCCTGTACAAGTACCTCAAGGGCTTTGCGCGATCGCGGTTTTTCTCGTGCGCCCTCTCACCGGTGGTTGCAGCCGGTGTTCTCGAATCGCTGGCGATCGTGCAGCGGGAGCCGGAGCTGCGCCAGCGGCTGTGGGAGAATGTGCGCTACACGAGCGAGCAGATGGCGCGCTACGCAATCGATACCGGCGAATCAACGTCGCATGTGATCCCGGTCATGATACGCAACGACCGCCGAATAATGCACGTCGCGCGTCGCCTGCAGCAGTCCGGTCTTTATCTGCAACCTATCATTTACCCGGCGGTCGCCAAGCATCGCTCGCGATTCCGCATGTCAATCTCAGCCGCGCATACGCGAGATCACATCGACGAGGCGGTCGCGATCCTCGTACGGGTCCTGCGTCAGGAGAGTGTACTGTGAGCCCAGGGCATGAATTCGTCCAGTATCATTTCAGCGACGCCGTCGGCGGCTTCTTCGAGTTTCCGACCGAGAACGCGCGCCAGCTGCTTCCAGCCGAGCTCCAGCCAATAGAGCCTCGCCACGGCACTGCCGTGCTATCGGTTATGGGTTTCGATTTCGTCGACAGCCCGGTAGGCGCGTATGGTGAGCTCATTCTCTCGATCCTGGTTTCGCCGCTCATCGAACCGGGTAGTCCCATGCCGCGATCTGCTTTCTATCCGTTCAAGCTCGGTACGACGACACGCGAATCGCGCGATCACGCGATCGAGAGGTGGCATCTTCCCCACTACATGCAGGACATCGGCCTGGCCTGGCATCATGGCGACGGGCACGTGACGATCAACGCAACGGATCGCGACGAGCCAATGGTCCGCCTCACGGTCACGGAGCACGAATGGAGCCCCGTCGAGCACCGTTACCAGTCTTTCATGTCGGACGACGAGGGGCTGTACACGTCCACCATTGTGATGGCCGGCAGTTTCAGCGAGAACGAGGAAGAGCGCGGCGCGATCGTCATCCACTCAAACGGAATGGCCAATCTGATCCGCGACTGGGACATCGAGACGACGCCGTTCCGCGAGCTGTGGATGCGCAACGGCCTGCAGACGTTCCATCCGCTGCAGACGCTCGCCACCTACGCACAGAGGTAAGGGCGAACGGCCTCAGCCCACCGGCGTGCGGCGTGTCTGCGTGATCGCCAACCCGGCCTCCGGACGAGGCCGGGGTTCGCGCGTGCTCTCCAGGCTCCGCCCGATTCTCGCCGAATCCGGCACAGCCGTAGTCATGGTGACCAGCACGAGGGGTGACGAACCGAGCATGGTGCGCCGTGCCCTCGATGACGGCTTCGACACGTTCATCGCGCTCGGTGGGGACGGCACCTGGGGGAATGTCGCCAACGCTATTCTCGACTGCGGCGCTGCGGAGGAGGCGAGGCTGGCTCTTCTTGCTGCGGGCACCGGCAACGATTTCGCGAAATCCGTCGGAGTCCCCGCTTCCGACATCGCCGCGACCGTGCGCCTTGCTCTGGAAGGTCCCGACGTCCGCGTGGACGTGGGCAGGATCGAGCAGAAGTACTTTCTCAACGTTGCCGGGTTCGGCGTCGACGTCGCCGTCATTGAGAATCTCGAGCGCACACGCCTGCTGACCGGCAACGCGTTGTACCTGGTCGCCGGCCTGCGCGGGGTGCTTGGATACGGCGGACTGGACGCCGAGATTGACGCCGGTCCCGGGTCGGTGACAAGTGGGCGGTATCTGATGCTCGTCATTGCCAATGGACGGAACTTCGCAGGGGCCTTCCCGCTCGCGCCCGGGGCATCGACCGTTGACGGCCAGTTGGATGCGATCGCAATCCGGGACGCCGGGCGGATGCGGAGGCTGCAGCTCTTTCTCGCAGCCGCGCGCGGCACCCATGCCGAGTCGCCGGAAGTGGCCATCGCTCGCGCACCTCGCTTCCGGCTGCGGTTCGATACACCCCCGGCGTACGAGACCGACGGTGAATACAATGTCGCGGGATCCCGCGAGGTGGAGGTGAGCTGCGTACCACGCGCACTGCGGCTCGTCACCCCATTGAGCGAAGCATCACTCGCCACAGACGGGGTCGCTCGCCTCCAGCCGGTGGAAGCGCCTCAGTATCGAGCCGGATGAAGGCGGTCACGTTTGGCGCACCCATCCCGCGCTATCTCGGCACCCTCGCCGCCGGCAGAATCAGCGAACGATTGTACATCGGGCCGCACGCGTGCACGCGGTTTCAGACTGTCGCCAGACCGAGGCTCCCTGGCGATACGTGGGTTCGCATTCGTACGCGGCTGGGCGGGATCTGCGGCAGTGACCTGGGGCTCGTAACCCTCCAGGCAGCGCCGTCATTGTCCCCGTTCTCGTCTCATCCGTTCGTGATCGGCCACGAGAACGTGGGCGACATCGTGGAGATCGGTAGAGGTGTGACGACACTTGCTCCCGGTGAGCGCGTGATAGCGAACCCGATCCTCTGCTGCGAACCGCGCAACGTGCGACCCGTGTGCGGCCCATGCAGCGAGGGACAGCATCAGCAGTGCATTCACTTTGTCGATGGCGACCTGCCGCCTGGCGCCATGCTTGGCACGACCAGGGGGCTGGGCGGCAGCTGGGGCGACGAGTTCGTGGCGCATGAGTCGCAGATCCTCCGCGTGCCCGACGGAATGACCGACGCCGAAGCCGTTCTCGTCGAGCCGCTCGCCTGTTCCGTTCACGCTGTCCGCTCAGGGCCGTTGCGCGCCGGCGAGAGCGCACTGGTCATCGGCGCTGGCACCATGGGGCTGTTGACCGCGGCGGCGCTGCGGGCGCTGGCGCCGGAGGTCCAGGTCACCATCCTCGCTCGTCACCAGTTCCAGGGCGAGCACGCGCGTCGGCTCGGTGCGGTGCGGGTGGTTCCGGCCCGGGGGAACTACACGGAGGATCTGGCCGACGCGGCCCGGGCGCGGCTCCTGAAACCGATCATCGGTGAGCGGATTGCAACCGGTGGGTTCGATCGCACATACGTCTGCATAGGCGGGAGCCGCGGCGTGCGGGATGCGCTTCGCTTCACCCGGAGCGGCGGCGTCGTGATGCTTCTGGGCAATGCATCGAAACTGCCAGGCGTGGACTGGAGCCCCGTGTGGTTCAAGGAGCTGACAATCGCCGGTACTCTCTGCTACGGGGCCCATCCCGTAAGCGATGGTGTGCATGGCCACGCGCCTGTCTCCTCATTTGAAGAGGCCGCGCGGATCATCGCCGACGGTCGGGCTCCGGTGGGTGGGTTGGTTACGCATACGTTCCGCCTGGCAGATTACCGGCGCGCACTCACAACCGCTCTCGATAAAGGGGCGGAACGCAGCGTAAAGGTCGCGTTCGACTTCAGGGGTTGAGCCACGCGACACGGGGCACCTGCTGGGTCTGAGCTGCTCCTTCCCTCCTATTTCGGGTTGGTCGCCCAGACCGTGGCTTCGGTGACGAAGCCGCGGTCCTCCAGCTCCAGCATCGAGCAGATGACGTGAGCGATGTCCTCGCTGTGAAGCTTCGTCGGGTTGTTACGGCCGCGGGCGCCTCCGAAGAACTCCGTCTGTACCTCGCTCGGATTGATCTGCATCACGCGAATGTTGTTTGCTCGCAGCTCCGCTCTCCAGCACTCGGTCATGCCGCTCAGGGCAAACTTGGTTGCCACGTAGGACGTCGCGTTCGCGCCGCCGCGCTGCGCTGAGGTGGATGCAACGTTTACGATGTTGCCATAGTTCCGTTTCACGAAATGGCGGGCTGATTCGCGGGCGACCATCATCGCACCGAGAACGTTCGTCTCCCAGACACTCTGGAACCCGGCACGACTGGTTTCCACGAGCGGGGCCCAGTGGCCGAATCCGGCGTTGTTGATGAGTACGTTGTAGTCCTCGAACCGTTCGACCACCTGGCGAACGAGAGCGATTACGGCACCCTCGTCGGCGACATCCGCCACGATCGGCGCCGCACCGATCTGCTCCGCGGCCCGCTCGAGCTTCTTCCTGTCCCGTCCGCAGATCACCGCCGAACCGCCGCCAGCGATTACTGCCGCAGCCGTGGCGTGCCCGATACCGGAGCTGCCTCCTGTCACGAGTGCCCTGACTTTGCTGAGTTGCACAGCCCCTCCTGAGTGTGATGTGAAGCCCCGGTACCCGCTTCACCCCGTATTCCGCAGCCCCGCAGAGATGCCGTTGATGGTCGCCGCGAGCGCGTAGTTCAACTCGTCGCTTCCTTCCCCGCTCCGCTTGCGACGCAGCAGGCTCACCTGAATGAGACTCATCGGATCGACGTACGGATTGCGCAGCCGGATCGAGTTTGCCAGCACGGGGTTCTGCTCCAGCAACTCCCTCTGGCCGGTGACGTCGAGAACGACCTTTCTCGTGCGCTCGAACTCCCCGCAGAGCAGCGTGAACACGCGGTCGCGCACGCCGGGGTCCTCCACGAGTCCGGCATAGCGAGCGGCGATCGCGAAGTCCGCCTTGGCCATCCCGATCTCCACGTTCCGGATCAGATCCTGAAAGAACGGGAAATCCTTCATCATCTCTTTCAGCAGCGCCCGTTCTCCCGACCCATGCGCGGCGAAGCTGTCGCACGCGTAGCCGACACCGAACCACGCCGGAAGCACGTGCCTGCTCTGCATCCAGCCGAACACCCAAGGTATCGCGCGCAGGTCCTCGAGTCCGCGGCTCTCGCCGCGGCGCGCGGGCCGCGAGCCGATACGGGCGTGCTCCAGCTCGCCAACCGGCGTGGCCTCCTGGAAGTACGGCAGGATGTCCGGGTTCGCCGCCACGTGCTCGCGGTAGTACGCGAACGCCTCCGCAGAAAGTTCGTCGAGCACCGCTTCCCAGCGTGCGAGCTGTTCCCGGTCGGGACGATCCAGTCCCACCAGCGCATCGAGCGACGCGGCCACCATCAGTGACAGGCTGCGCTCGGCGAGAATGGCGTCTGCATACTTCCAGTTCAGCACCTCCCCCTGCTCAGTGATCCTGATCGACCCTGTGAACGCGCCCGGCGGCTGCGACGTGATTGCCCGGTGAGTAGGGCCACCACCGCGGCCCACGGTACCGCCACGGCCGTGGAAGAGCGTGAGCGTGACGCCGCACGCGTCCGCTGCCTCGTGCAACGCGCGGTGCGCCTTGTACAGCTCCCACGTGCTGGTCAGCATTCCGCCGTCCTTATTGGAGTCGGAATACCCGAGCATGACCTCCTGGCGCCTCCCCCACGAATCGAGCAGCCGCGCGTAGTCCTCCCTCTCCCACAGCCCTCTGCACACCGCGGGCGCGTTACGGAGGTCCTCGATCGACTCGAACAGTGGCACCGGCATCACCCCGGGATCGGCGTCGTGGGCCCCCACGCGCACGCCGCTCGCCTCGAGCAACCGTACCAGCGTGAGCACGTCATCGGCTGAACGGGCACCGCTGATCACGTAGCTGCGAATCGCTTCCGGGGGGTAGGTGCGTTTCAGATCGGCGATACACCGCATTGTGCCGACGACGTGGCGCGTGTCGTCCGACGGCGGCGGCGGAAGCCCGGCGGGTCCGTCTGCGAACAGCTCGGCGCGTGCGCGGTCATGAACCACCGCATGCTGCCGGATATCGAGGGTGTGGAGGTGGAACCCGAACGTCTCCACCTGACGCAACAACGGATCGAGCAGCAGCGCAGCCAGGCGCCCGCCACGGTTCTCATACAGGCTCGTGCGGATGAGCCGGAGATCCCCGGCGAACGCGGCGGCATCGGCGTACCCGTCCGGGTGAGCAGGATCGTCCCGGGCCACTCGCAGACGCCAGCCGACGTAGCCGAGGAACCTTCGGTAGACCTCCCGTCCCGCGCGCGTTCCCGGACTCGGGTCGAGCGATGGGATCGTCGCCGCATACTCCTCCAGCCGTGCCTCCAGCTCCGCAGACACCGGTACCTGCAGTGCGGACGAACTGAGCCGCTCCACCAGCCCCTCCAGGGCGCCGACGTAGAAATCGAAGATCGTAGTGCGCGCGAGCTGGAGCGCGGCACGCGTGACCTCGGGCGTGACATACGGATTGCCGTCCCGATCACCCCCGATCCACGACCCGAATCGCACAACCCCCGGCAACGACGCCGGCTCGACCTGCTCGCCGTAGTACTGCTCGAAGGCAGCAGAGATCTCGCCGTAGATATTCGGCATCGTGCCGATCAGTACGTCTGCGTAGTAGTCGAGTCCCATGCGCACTTCATCCGCCACCGCTGGGCGGCGGCGGCGGACCTCGTCTGTCTGCCAAAGGGTGGTGATCTCCGCTGCGATGCGCTCCTCGTGTGCGAGGGCTGCCGCGTGTGTGAGCGGCACCGCATCCATCTCCTCCAGCGCCGCGACTATCCGTCGGCGCTTGAACAGAACGGTACGCCTGGAGACCTCCGTGGGGTGCGCCGTGAAGACGGGCACAACGCAGACGCGGCGCAGATGCGCGAGCACGGCCGAAGCGTCGAGACCGGCGGCCTGCATGCGCAACAGCGTACCATGCAACGTTCCGGGCTGGGGCCGATCGTCCGGTTCCAGCTGAAGGGCACGCCGCCGCCGCATGCGGTGCACTGTCTCGGCAAGGTTGGTGAGCTCGAAGTAGATCGCGAACGCCTTGGTGAGCCGGTAGGCAGCGGGAACGTCCAGCCCGTCCACGATACGTTCGGCCTCGAGCATCAGCGCGGCATGGGCGTCATCCGGGCCATGCGCCTGGTCCCGGAGGTCCTCTTCACGATGGCGGATCGCGAGATGACGCAGCGCCTCGACCGCTTCGAACAGTGCGTCGCCCTCCTGCTCGCGGATCACATTGCCGAGGAGTCGCCCGAGGGAGCGGACATCGCGTCGCAGCGGCAGCGTCTTTGCCTCGGCGTCACGTCCGAGCAGCTCGGCGAGGCGCGCGGCCTGATCGTCAGCCTTCCACAGCGGATCCGGTGTGGTCACGGCTGGAAGCTATGCGAAAGGATCGGGCCAGCGCGCAGCGCACAGCAAGTGCACAACGCACAGGATGGCGCCCGCGTTGACGTATTACCGGGCGAGCGGGTCCGGACGCAGCTGGAACTTCACCACCTTGCTCGTCGTCCCCTTGCCTCCCTCCATATGAAACGGCGAACGCGTGCTCACAGTCGTCCACAGCCCCCGTCCCTTCCAGCCGGCGGTCGCATCGTCGATGCGGCCATCGAGCCACTTGGTGTAGAAGCCGAGCGGATACGGAACGCGCAGCACGACCCACTCACCGTCCTTCAGCACGAGCAGTCCCTCCGATGCGTTGCCGGTGTTGATCGGCACATTGCGCCCGAGGCCGAACGTGTCGAACTGATCGACCCACGTGTAGTAGCTCGCTTCGACGCTGCCCGGTGACGTCACACCCCTGAACTGCGGCATCGGCTCCTGGTACAGCGTCCAGCCTTCCGGGCAGTGCTGCCCGGTGGCGGTCGGTCCGTTGAGCGGGCCCGTGCACTTCCGTCGGTCAAAGCTGGCGAGATGTCCGCTCGCCAGCGCCACCCACATGACTCCATCGCGATCGACATCACCTCCGCGCGGTGAGAACCCCTGCACGGGCGCCGCCGGGTTGTTCCAGGGCGGCTCATAGTACTCGGCCAGGGCGGTCGCTGGAGGGTTCGTACCCGGGTCGAGGCGGATCACGGCGCCCGGAAAGCCGAGCGACGTTCCCCACACCGATCCGTCGGGGGCTGGTGCTACCGAGTAGAAGCCCGCCCTGATGCGCACGTCCTTCGTCGGATCGAGTGGCGCGTCGGGTTCCACCCAATCGTCACGCCGCCCGTTGCCATTCGCGTCGCGCACCAGTGCCGTCCATCCCTGCGACCGCTCCTCGTCGCCGGTCTCGTCGAACATCCTGACGTTCAACCAGCCCACGACCGGACCGCCACCACTCGTCCACAGCGTGTTGTTCGCATCCTCGGCGAACATGAGATGGTGCGTGGAGAAGCAGGTACTGATGTGCGTGAGCGCGCCCTTCGCGGGATCATACACCGCCAGGTGTCTGCTGGCCCGCTCCACCGGCGTCATGGCCGCCGACGGATGGTCCGACCCCTCCCTGCAGAACGGCGGGTTGTCGAAAGGACGCACAGCAGAGGTGATCCACACCCGGCCGCGCTCGTCGAGCATCGGGTTGTGGACGTTGTTGCGGCTCGTCCAGATCGGCTCGTCCCCCCAGTAGGGTGACGGCGCGGGCATCCCCGGATTCGTGCGTGGCGTGCTCGTGTCGCGCACGGTAAGGGGGATCTGACTGGCTTCGTGACGCACCGGGTCGAGCACGGGGAGATAGTCCGCGCTGGCCTCGAGCGCGCCGTAAACCTTTCCGTTCGCGTTGACCGTCGGATTACGCCTGTCGGTGGAGACGACATCGTGGAGGTACGCCTTCGGATCCGCCCAGTCCCACTGCGTAATGACAACGTTGCGCTCGATGCCCTGCGGCCGGGGAGGCGCGGGCGGTACTTCTCCCGCTGCGATCCGGTCGGTCCAGTCGGCGAACATCGCCAGCATGCGCTGACCACCAAGCCGATTGACGGTGTTGATCATGGCTGCGCCGGCCTGGCCCGATTGCAGCCGTCGCTCCCACGCGGCTGCTGTTGTAGGGTGCGTGCCGAGCTCCGGCGGGATCTCCCGCGTGGCCTTCGTGCCCAGCTGATGACACGCCGTGCAGCTCCCCGATTTTATGATCCGGAGAAGCTCAGCCTGCGTGCCGAGCGATGTCGCCAGCCCGTTTCCCTCGTCTCCGGTGCCCGGGAACTCAGACTCGTCGGGCACCTGGAGCAGCGAATACCAGTATCCTGCCGGATAGACCTCTGCAGCGGCACGTGCCGTTGGGGCGTTGACTGCCGCATGGTTGACTGTCATCCCCGGTGAGGCGCGTCGCTTCGGCGAGTCCACCAGGCCGTAGCCCCGCACCCACACGTCGTAGGTCGCCCGGGGCAGTTCGGGGATCAGGTACCGTCCGCGATCGTCGGTGACGACGATCTTCACGAACTTCGTTGGCAGGTCGCTCGTTTCCGCGATTACCCAGACCCCCGCTTCGGCTCCCGATGGTCCGCTAACGACGCCGGCGATCTCGTTCTCACCGCCACTGATCTCCGCCATTCCCGGTGTACGGTCTGTAACGCGCGGAGAACATGCGGGGAGAAGCAGGATAGCTGCGGCAGCTGCCGCGGCGGTCGAGATACTGGGTGTATTCATGTCTCTGCTCCTGGTGAGCCACGCCCGTTGGTCCCGTGTACTAGGTTAGTCGATTGCGACCGCTTCGGAGAGCATGCGATGGCGAAAGCCGGTGACGTGATTGAGAACCCGGTGATCGGCGACCGGGTCGTCTTTCTGAGAACAGGCGCGGAGACGGGCGGTGCCCTGCTCGAGATCGATCTCTTCGCGAAACCGGGCGCTTCGGGGCCACCCGAGCACGTGCATCCTCACCAGGAGGAGCGATTCACAGTACTCGCGGGCACTCTCAGCGGTCGGATCGGAGGGCGAAGCATCGCGGCAGGCCCAGGAGAGGAGTTGGTGGTTCCCCCTGGTACGCCGCACACGTGGTGGAACGCCGGCAACACCGATTTCCACGTGCGCGTCGCGCTGCGCCCAGCGGGCCGGATGGACGAGTTTCTGGAAGCAGCCTACGGTCTCGCGAAGGACGGCAGGACGAATGCGAAAGGCTTGCCCAGCCTGCTCCAGCTCGCCGTACTCGTTACTGCGTACTTCGACACGAACCATCTCGCAAAGCCGCCGCTCGTCATCCAAAAGATCGTTTTCGGACCGTTGGCCATTCTGGGCCGGTTGCTCCGTTACCGGTCGGATTACCCATATCCACACCAGCGCGGGCCCGCTCAGTAGCGAGCGCTCGCCGCGGAAGACTCAACCCCCTACTCGCCGCCCCGGCTCCCCAGCACCACGCGCAGGGGAATTTCCTTGCCTTCACGGAGCACTGTCACGAGCACTGCGTCACCAGGTTTGCGGCTGCGCAGCGCGCTGGTGAACGCATAGATGTCGGCGATCTCGGTGTCATCGAAGCGGATGATGGTGTCGCCGGCGGTGAGGCCCGCCTTTTCTGCGGGCGAGCCGGCACGCACACCAGTGATTCGCACGCCGTGCTCTACCGGGGAGAAGTCCGGGATGGAGCCGAGATACGCACCATACCCCCCACCGTCGCCGCCGCGAGCCGCGCCCGGCGGACGGCCCGCACCCCGCACCTGGCACGATGCACCCGGCCCCCCAGGTAATCTCTAATCTCTGATCTCTAATCTCTAATCTCTAATCTCTAATCTCTAATCTTCAGTCTCT
>CAZOAT010000002.1:0-71880 GCA_964577965.1 uncultured Gemmatimonadaceae bacterium
AGAACTTCGGCCCGTATCCGCCTCCGCCGTTCCCGACTGCGAACGAGCGGGTGCCATAGCTCGCACGCGGTGAGCGGGTGCCGCGCGAAAAAGGCGGGCACCCGCGTCACTGCTGAGGGGCGCATGAAACACTCTCCTGGATTTCTCCGCATCGTCGCCGAGGCGCTGAAGCGCGTCGGTGAGGTGGATGTCTCGACCGCGCGCCAACGGCAGAAGCAGGGCGCTCACCTCATCGACGTTCGCGAGGAGAGTGAGTGGAACGCCGGTCACGCGGCGAACGCACATCACATCGGCAAGGGCGTGATCGAGCGGGACATCGAGACGCGCATCCCGGACAAGGACGCGGAGATCATTCTCTACTGCGGTGGCGGCTATCGGTCCGTGCTCGCGGCCGACTCGCTCCGCCAGATGGGCTACCGCAACGTCAGGTCAATGGCTGGCGGCTGGCGCGCCTGGGTGAAGGCAGGCGCGCCAACCGAGCCCTGAGCTCTCGCTGTCAGGATGTCACGTCGCGAGCGGCTTCCGCGCCCGGACGAAGGCGCTCATGAATCGCCCATCAACGTCCTGCCTGAGCACGCTGTCGACTCCCGACCCGGTCAGCAGCGCACCAGCGTCCTCAGCGGAGTAGATCCGCGTGGGCTCCAGGTCCACATCGGTGAACCCTGCGGCAGTGAGCAGCGTCCGGTATTCGTTCTCCTCCAGCGCGCCGGCGACGCATCCGATCCACAGCTCCACGCTCCTCCGGATGTCTGCCGGCACATCCCCGCGAACAACGACGTCCGAAACGGCGAAGCGGCCGCCCGGCTTCAGCACGCGGAATGCTTCGGCAAGCACCCGCGGCTTGTCTGCGGAGAGATTGATCACGCAGTTGGAGATGATCACGTCCACCGAGGCATCTGGCAGCGGGATGTCCTCGATCTCTCCCTGGAGAAACTCCACGTTCTCCGCGCCCGCGCGTCGCTTGTTCTCATTGGCCGCGGCCAGCATGTCGTCCGTCATGTCCAGTCCGTAGGCCTTGCCGGTCGGACCAACTCGCTTCGCCGACAGCAGTACGTCGATACCACCACCGGAGCCCAGATCGAGCACGGTTTCTCCCTCGTGCAGGTCCGCTAGTGCTGTGGGATTGCCACAGCCAAGTGAGAGCAGGAGCGCTTCCGCGGGAACGCCGGCCGCTTCGCCCTCGTCATACAAGTTCGATGTGATCGGGTCGTAGGCTGCCGTGCTCCCCCCGCAGCAGCCGCTCGTGGTGCCGCATCCGCCCGCGCCCGATCGCGGCGCCCGGGCGAACTCTCCGTACCGCTCCTTCACGATCTCCTTCACAGCCGATGCATCAGTGATCATGGTGCTCATCGTCGCTCCATCAAGAAATGTTGATATATCGCCCGCAAAAAAAAGGGACTACCCACAGCAGGAAGCGTCGTCCGTGTGACAGATGCCTCCCTTTCCGACCTCCGCCAGGTATGCCCCGGCCTGTGCGAGCGCTTCGGGGACTATGGTGTAGTACACCCAGCGGCCGCTCCTGCGGTCGATGATCAGGCCGGCGTCCTTCAGCACCTTGAGGTGAAAGGACAGGCGGGACTGGGCGGCATCCAGCGCCCCGCTCATGTCGCACACGCACCGTTCACAGCCGGAGAGGCAGCTGAGGATCTCGAGCCGTGTCTCATCGGACAGCGCATGGAACACGGCTGCGGCTCGGGTGGGCTGGAGAACTGTGGCTTCTGGCATAGGGGTCATATATATCAACAAAATTTGATGTGTCAAGGGCCGTTGCCGAGGCGAGCACGGGATGTGCAAAGTGGCTGCAGGACTGGAGTTGGGCCCCGGCAACATCGATCCGAGACGCCGAGCGCCGGGAAGACCGGCTCGAACGCCGACGGCTGTACGGCGGCAGCCTCACCTGTAGTTTTCGATTCCTGAACGCCCGCTCTGCGGGCGCTACAACGTGGAGAGAGGAATGAGCGCTTTTCGTTTGCTTTCAGTTTCTGCCATAGCTGCGTGCCTGATAGTCCCTGCCGGCGCTGAGGCGCAGGCCGGCTGGCGCCAGGTGTACCGCGATACGCAGATGAACGTCGCCATCGATACCGGGCGCGTGGCTCGTGGATCCGATGGAGCCTACACAGTGGTGATGCGCTGGAACTACGCGTCACCGCGCCGCGCTGAGAGCCGTAAGCCGTACTCGCGGCTCATCCAGCAGGTGCAGGTGCAGTGTACGCCGGCGCCGATCCGGGTGAAGCGTTTCGGGATGGCCCTTTATTCCGCAACTGGTGCACTCGTCGAAGAAGCGCGTCCGCTCAACGCCAACGAAGTCAGACTGATGGACTGGGAGCGGCTGCGGCCGCGTTCTGAAGGCGCACGCGTCTATCCAGCGCTGTGCACCACGCTTGCGTCGCTCAACCGCAGACGCGCATAGCTGAGCAAGACGGCGCGGCGGCCGGAGCGTGACCGACCGCCGCGCTGAAGGTCTATTCCTCCGGCCGGCCGAACATCAGCTGGATGAATGGAAAATCTTCCAGCTGCGAGAGGACGTACACGTGGTCCCCCGGTCGGAGAACCACGTCCGGCAGTGGCGCTATGAGCTCCTGACCGCGAACGATCAGTGTGGCGGCAGCGCTTCCCGGAAATGGCAGATCGCGCAGCGGCTGTCCCGCGACGGCCAGCGCGTCGTCGACGTAGAAGGAACGCAGCTCTCCCTTGAGTGGCTGCAGCGATTCGATCTCGAGCACCGCCGGCGGCGAGGGAGGATCTCCGGATTCAAGGCGCAGATGGCGTGTGAGCCAGGGCACGGTCACGCCCGGCACAAGTGCGTTCGCAACTACAATGAAGAAGACGATGTTGAAGATGCGGTCTGCACCCGGCGCTCCGGCAAGAACGGGAAAGAGCGCGAGAATGATCGGGACGGCCCCGCGCAGCCCCACCCAGCCGATGTACCCGATATCGGCCAGCGGATAGCGGAAGGGAGCAAGGCAGAGCACCGTTGCGAGGGGCCGCGCCACAAAGGTGAGCAGCAGGGCGAGCGTGACGCCGGCGCCCGCGACCGCCGGGAGCTCGGACGGGAAAACGAGAAGGCCGAATACGAGGAACACGGAGATCTGGCTCAGCCACGCGGCCGCGTCGTGCACCCGCAGCAGACCCAGTCGGTAGGGGAGCGGCCCATTCCCGAGAACGAGCCCGGCAAGGTACACCGCGAGAAAGCCGCTGCCGCCCAACAGTGTGGGGATTCCGAACGCGAGGAAGGCGAGTCCGAGCGTCAGCACCGGATACAGCCCTCCGACTGGGAGCCGTACCCGATGCAGCAGGAGCCGGCCGCCGTAGCCGATGGCAGCACCAGCGATGCCGCCGATGAGCACCTGCTGCAGAACCACAAGGGCGAACGACCAGTGCAGCACGTCGAGCCCGAGCGTGAAGCCTCGCGTCAATTCAATTGTGAGCATCACAGCGAGCGGGTCGTTCAGGCCGGATTCCACTTCCAGCGTGAGCCCCACCCTTCGCTTCAGGTGTATGCGGCTCCCCCGCAATACGGCGAACACCGAGGCCGCATCGGTGGAGGAGACCACCGCTCCCAGCAACAGAGCAGCTGGCCAGGAGAAACCGATCAGCCAGGCAGCGAGCGCGACGATGCCAGCTGTGGCGAGGACGCCTATGGTCGCCAGCAATCCCGCCGGCGCACCATACTTCCGGATCGCAGAGGTCGGTGTGTTCAATCCGCCATCGAAAAGGATCAGCGCGAGCGCTATCGTTCCGACCCGGAAGGCAAAGTGATAATCGGTGAAAGCAATCCGGCCGATGCCCTCGGAACCGGCGAGCATCCCGATCGTCAGGAAGATGAGCACCACCGGGACGCCGGCGCGGTCGGAAACGCGGCTGAAAATCACACTCACCGCGAGCAGCGCGCCGAACGTGACCATGAGCAGCGCGGTGGGGAGCGGCTCAGCGGGGAACATAAGGGAAGGATAGCCGTATCGATTCACTACGGCAGCACGCCAACCGACACAGAGCAGGCCGGCGCATCCGCTGGTGCGGTTCTTGGAGTAATGAAGGCAATCAGATGAGACGAATACACAGCACCGCACTGCTCGCTGCAGCGAGCCTGTCCCTGGCGCCGAGCGCGTCCGCCCAGCGCGGTGCGACTCCCGCTCCGACGGTGTCACAGCCCACCGTCGCGAGACCATCAGTCCTTGTGCTGCCGATCCTGCGCGACATGCACGACTCCATCCGCACGATTCTGCAGCGGGACCTGGACTACGGCGACGCCCTGGAGGTGCTTCAGGTCGAAACCGATCTGCTCCGCCCGCTCGTCGCCGGTGACGACCCTCCGGTCCTCCACCCCGACAGCGTCGCACAACTCGGCGCGCGCTTCGTCGTACGTGCTGAGCGCCTGCTCGATACGCTCCGTGTGACCGTGTACGATACGGCGGCCGGAGGGACGCCGGCCACGCGCGACTTCGTGGTGACTTCATCACCGCCCGACCGCGCGCGCTTCGTGCACGATTCGCTCGTGCAGGTCTACGGCGACCGAGAGCGGTCCGCGCGTGAGCGCCTCACTGCACTCGGCGTGACGTATGACTCGCTGCTGCGTGCATCGCGCGGAAGGCAGCCGCGCAACCTGGCGCAGCGTGCGATCGAAGTCGCTCGGCGCGACTCCATGTTCACGGCGATAGCCGCCGAAGGGACACGACTGCATGCCGGGATCGCCCGCCTGCCTGTGGAGCGCGATTCGCTGCTACGCGTGCGGGTGCCACACGCACAAGCCGAATTCGACTCCCTGTCATATATCGAGCGGATGATGCTGCATGCCGCCGCCGACGATCTGCAGCACTGGCTCACCGGCATCCGTGGTGCGGCTGCGTCGCGGATCGCCTTTCTCCGCGGCAGCCTGCTGTATGTGGTGGACGCCGACGGCACCAACGAGCGGCAGCTCACGGTGCGTGGGCGAGCGCTGTCGCCTGCGTGGCACCCGAGCGGACGATGGATCGTGTACTCCGACATCACCGACGTGGGCACGCAGATCGCCGAGGTGGACGTCGGTACCGGGAAAGTGCGGCTGCTGACAGTCACTCCGCGTGGGTACAACATCACTCCGGTGTACACTCCCGACGGCAAGCGGATAGTGTTCGCCGCGAGCGGGACGGGCGGCAGTCAACTCGTATCGGTGGATCGCGAGAGCTCGCGGCTGACGCGACTCGGCGCGCAGACGCGGAACGCTTCGTCACCCACGTTCAGTCCCAACGGCCGGAGAATGGCGTTCGTGGCTCCGCGCACGTGGCAGGGCACCGGCTCGACCGTCCGGATGACGCCGCAGCTCTTCACCGCCACTGCGACGGGAACCGGACTTCAGCAACTCACCGCCAGTACGTTTGGCGTACGCAGCTACCGAACCAGCCCGGAATGGTCGCCGGACGGGAGATATGTGACCTACACGCAGCAGGGCGGCGGCTTTCAGGTATGGCTGATCGGCGTCAACGACAAGCGGAGCAGACAGCTCACCCGCGGTCGCGACCATGAGGACGCATCGTGGGCGCCGGACAGCCGGCACCTCGTGATCACCGCCGGCCGAGATCAGACCGATCTGATCGTGCTTGACATCGTGACCGGCCGGAGCCGGGAGCTCGTTGTGGATGGACGGCTACCCGCGTGGAGCCCGCGGTGGGATCCCTCCCACCCGCTGGTCCGCCGGGTCAGCACCTACGCGACGAACGAGGATGAGTGAGTCTCCACCCGCTCCAGCGAGCGGGCGCGCGAGCTACCAGCCGAGCACCATCGCGAAGATCAGCGGCGCAACTATTGTCGCATCCGATTCGATCATGTACTTCGGCGTATCGACGCCCAGCTTGCCCCACGTGATCTTCTCGTTGGGGACCGCGCCGGAGTAACCGCCGAAGCTCGTGGTCGCATCGCTGACCTGACAGAAGTAGCCCCACAGCCGGACGTCCTCCTGCTTGAGGTCCTGATGCAGCATCGGCACCACGCAGATCGGAAAATCGCCGGCTATTCCGCCTCCGATCTGGAAGAAGCCCAGTGATGCGTCGCTGGTGATCTCCCCGTACCACTCTGCCAGGCGCATCATGTACTCGATACCTGTCCGCACGGTGTGGACGTTGCGAATCGTTCCCGAGATGCAGTGTCCCGCATACATGTTTCCCAGAGTGGAGTCCTCCCACCCGGGCACGAAGATGGGAAGGTTCTTCTCCGCTGCCGCCACCATCCAGGAGTCGCGCGGGTCGATCTCGTAGATCGGTTCCAGCCGGCGGCTGCTGACGAGGCGGTACAGGAACTCGTGCGGGAAAGCCCGCTCGCCCTTCGCCTCGGCCGCCTTCCACTCGTCCAGTACGGCGTCCTCGATGCGCCGCATTGCCTCGCCTTCGGGGATGCACGTGTCCGTGACGCGGTTCATGTGGCGGTCGTACAGCGCCTGCTCGTCGTCGGCACTGAGATCGCGATAGTCCGGAACCCGCTCGTAGTGTGTGTGCGCGACGAGGTTGAACAGATCCTCCTCCAGGTTCGCGCCGGTGCAGGCGATGCCGTGCACTTTGTCCTGGCGGATCATCTCGGCGAGCGAGAGGCCGAGCTCACCCGTGCTCATCGCCCCCGCGAGCGTGACGAACATCTTTCCGCCTCCATCGAGGTGGCGGATGTAGCCTTCGCCGGCATCCACCAGGGATGCCGCGTTGAAATGCCTGAAGTGGTGGCGGATGAACTGTGAGACAGGTCCGCTTGCCCGGCTGCCCGTGGAGGGCCGGTTCATGGCGCGTCCTCGCTGAGGAGATTGACGGGGAACGCGTCGCACGGAGCGCGCGACTGTCAGCGCAATATACTCGGGGCCCCCGGAGGACGCGGCCCGATCACCCGCCAAGCAGGCTTGACAGTGCGACGGCGGCAGCGATTCCGACGACGGCGACCAGTCCAAGCAGAACCCCGGCTGTGAGCCCGACCGTGCGACCCGCGGCGAACTCGCGTGTCTCCACAGCGCGGATCTCGGCAGTGGCGATGGCGACGCGGGTGCTGTCGGCAGCGGTGAACCCAACGAGCGAGTCTCCTTCGACGTAGGCACCGCGCAGTGTGTACACGGCACCGTCGGAGCGCGTGATCCGTGCTTCGCGTGACTGGAGTGGTGCATCCGCAGCAACGGGAACAGACTGTCGTTGCCAAGAGGTGCAGGCAGAGCAAAACAGCACCAGCAGGAGAGCTCGTCGCATGTCGATTATCTCATAAACCGAGGTCAGCCGCTTCGCGCTGCATGGCGCGAATCACGAAAGCAATATGTTCCTCAAGATCCACCCCCAGGTCCGTGGCCCCATTCACGATGTCGTCGCGATTCACGCCGCGCGCGAATGCCTTGTCCTTCATCTTCTTGCGCACCGAACGCGCGTCCACGTCGCTCACGCTGCGGGAGGGCTTCACCAGCGCCGTGGCGGTGATCAGTCCTGTGAGCTCGTCCACGGCGAAGAGCGCTTTCGCCATGAGGGTGCTGCGTGGCGCGCCCGTGTACGCAGCGTGTCCCAGAATGGCCTCGAGCACGTCCTCCGGATAGCCGCGTTCTCTGAGAATGCGCACGCCTCCGGCGGGGTGTTCCTCGGTTGGTGAGTGCGCATCATTCGGGAAACGCTCGTAGTCGAAGTCGTGCAGCAGCCCGGCAAGCCCCCAGCGCTCCACGTCCTCACCGAACTTCCCGGCATACGCCCGCATCCCTGCCTCGACGGCAAGCATGTGCTTGCGGAGGGAATCGCTGGCGGTGAATTCGTGCATCAATCCGAGCGCCTGCTCGCGAGTGGGAATCGTCAAGCCGCTCCTCCCTGGTCGAGGAAACACTCCGGATACTTCACTCCGGATCCTGTGTTGAAGATGACGACCCGCTCGTCAGGTCGCACCGCGCCAGTATGCAGGAGCCGGCGCAGGGCCGGTACGCACGCGCCTCCTTCCGGAGCAGCAAAGATCCCTTCGGTCCGCGCCAGCTCCCTTGCTCCCGCGATCAGCTCGGAGTCAGCTACCGCCACTGCGGTGCCGCCGGAGGCGCGTACGGCGTCGAGGATGAGGAAGTCGCCGATCGCCCGGGGAACGCGCAGTCCCCCGGCGCACGTCTGCGCATCGGGAAACTCCGTCGCGAACCGCTCGCCCTTGTCGAATGCGCGAACGATGGGAGCACAGGTCTCCGACTGCACGACTATCATCCGCGGTCGCTCTGCTCCGATCCAGCCCAGCGCCTCCATCTCGGCGAACGCCTTCCACATTCCGATCAGTCCGGTGCCGCCACCGGTAGGGTACACGATGGCATCCGGGAGGCTCCAGGCCAACTGCTCGGCGAGCTCGTAGCCGAGTGTCTTCTTCCCCTCGACACGATACGGCTCCCTGAGCGTCGCGACGTCGAACCACCCTTCCTCCTCCTTGCGCCTCGCGACTTCTGCCGCACAGTCGGTGATGAGCCCGTCAATCAGCGTCACGCTGGCACCGGCGACTTCGCACTCGAGACGATTGGCCACAGGCGTGTCGGCGGGCATGAAGATGTAGACTGGAATCCCGGCGAGTGCGCCATATGCGGCCAGAGCGCTCGCGGCGTTTCCGGCGGATGGCGTAGCGAGTGCGGTGATGCCGAGTTCCTTCGCCATGGACACTGCCGCTGCCATCCCGCGGGCCTTGAAGCTGAGCGTCGGATTCTGCGACTCGTCCTTCACGTACAACTCGCGTATGCCGAGTGACGCGCCGAGCGCACGCGCGGGAAGCAGTGGGGTGAATCCCTCGCCGAGCGTGGTAATGCTTGCCTCGTTGCGCGGCGGCAGGACCTCGCGGTAGCGCCACATGCTGGAGCCACGCCAGCGGAGCGCCTCACGCGTAAGCGCGCGACCCGCACGGACCAGATCGTAGCGCACGAGCAGTGGCTTTCCGCACGCGGTACACGTGGTGTGAATGCTCCCGGGCTCATACGCGGTGCTGCACGCTCCGCACTCGAGGTGCGTTACGTACACTGCAGCCGGGTCGAAACCATTGGGCTCAACGGAGCCCGAGAAGCTTGTGCGTCTGCATGCTCAGGTGCCAGCGCGGGTGGGCCAGGCAATATGCGACCGCTGCCCGCGTGTTCGCCTCGAGGTCCGGGCCGTCCATCGGCTGGAGATAGAAGTGCCGGAAGTCGAGTGAGGCGAACCGCTCCGGCGGCGCATCCCTCTGCGGATACACCAGCTTGAGCTCGTCGCCGGAGGTCTGGACCAGCGGTGCGCGCGCCTTGGGACTGATGCAGATCCAGTCAAGCGTAAGTGGAGCGGGACGCGTTCCGTTCGACTCGACCGCGACCTGAAAGCCGCGCGCCTGGAGCGCAGCTATCGCCGCCTGATCGAGTTGAAGCAGCGGCTCGCCGCCTGTGCAGACGACGTACGGGTGGCCGTCGCTTACCGTCGGCCATGCTGCTGCGACGGCGTCCGCGAGCGACTGCGGCGTCTCGAACCGCCCACCGTCCGGGCCGACTCCGACGAAATCGGTGTCGCAGAAGTCGCAGATGGCGGTCGCTCTGTCCTGCTCGCGGCCCGTCCACAGGTTGCAGCCGGCAAAGCGGCAGAAAACCGCGGCACGCCCGGTGTGGGCGCCCTCTCCCTGCAGGGTGTAGAAGATCTCCTTGACCGTGTACGTCACGGCCGGGCTTCCTGCTCGAGTGCCGCAAAGTCGGCGTACCGTGCCGGGTCGGCGACACCCGCCTCGGAAAACCCCCGAAGCCGCAACTGGCAGGCGTCACACCGGCCGCACGCCTCTCCCGATGTGCCCGGATCGTAGCAGCTCACCGTCTGCGCGTAGTCCACACCGAGTGAGAGGCCGAGCTGGATTATCTCACGCTTGGTGAGATCGATGAGTGGAGTACGCACGCGGATCTGCATAGCGTTCTCGGTGCCAGTCCGCGTCCCGAGCCTTGCCACTCTCTCGAATGCTTCTATGAACTCGGGTCGGCAGTCCGGATAGCCGCTGTAGTCGAGGGCATTCACTCCGATGAAGATGTCGGCCGCCGCGATCACCTCGGCCCACGCAAGCCCGAGCGAGAGCAGGATCGTGTTGCGCGCGGGCACGTAGGTGACGGGAACGCCGGTGCGGTCGGGAGCTTCGTCTCGTGGCACACCGATCGTTTCGTCAGTCAATGCCGACCCGCCGAACGTTCGGAGGTCGAGCTCCACGATCTTGTGGGCTTCGACCCGCCAGACGGACGCAACCTCGCACGCAGCCTGCAACTCCTGTTCGTGACGCTGGCCATAGCGCACGGTCAGGGCGTGCACGCGATACCCTTCGGCGCTTGCCACCGCGAGAGCCGTCGTCGAGTCGAGTCCACCGCTCAGAAGCACAACCGCGGCCTTACTGTGTATTTCGGTCATCCACCGAAAGCTAGCGTTCCAGGCAGACGCGTAAGGGCAGGCGGCTCAACATCGGGCGAGGTTCGGAGCCAGTCGGCGACGCTGAGTGATGAACAGGCGGCGACCGTTGCGGAGTGGCTCGGCGGGCTGGCTGAAAGCAGCGCCGGCGGCGCGTCAGGGCGAGCCTTTCCTGAGCTCAGGGTCGAATGAGAGGTCGGCTGGCCTGAGCTGACAGTGCTCGCCACAGCCAAGATGATAGCGGCTGCGGGCGAACCATCGGTAGGCCTTCTCCGCGATCACTCTGACGAACGGGATTCTGAAGATCCACGAGATCCACCGGCCGCGGGGGAGGACGGTCAGGAGCTGCTCGACAGCCGCCGCGCCCTGCCAGGTTCGACCGTCGCTGGCGCGTATGAGCTGCAACGATTCAGCATATGCTCTGTCGGGGATCCAGGGGAATCGTGCACGAACGCCCTGCTGCTGCGATGGCACAATCTGGAAACAGTCCCGACTGTCCCACCTGGCGAGCATCCGCGTCAGGCGGCCACACACCCGGCAGTCGCCGTCGTACACGACTGTGTAGGCACTGCGGATGGAGTCTTCCGAGAGCGGTGAGATCTTCACGCGCCCGGGATGTGCAAGGGTTACACCGGAGCAGGCTGCTGCTGTGTGAGGCAATGCAGTGTTCCGAGCCCCCACACGAGGTTCACGGCGTGGATGCCGATCACGTCTCGGTCGGGGAAGGCCGCGGCGATGATCTCGAGTGCCTCTCGGTCTGCCGGGTCGTTGAATGTCGGAACCAGCACCGCGCCGTTGCACACGTAGAAATTGGCGTAGCTGGCTGGGAGGCGCTCGCCGCGCATCATCACCGCTCGCGGGAACGGGAGTAACACGATTTTGAACGAGCTCGCACCGGATGCCAGCTCGAGGCGCCTGAGGTTGTCGGCAGAGCGCTCGTGGTTCGGGTCAGCGGGGTCCCCCTCGTGCGCGAGGAGAACGGTCCCGCCCGGAGCGAAGCGGGCGATGTCGTCCACGTGGCCGTGGGTGTCGTCGCCGATGGCTCCCTCCCCCAGCCAGATTGTGCGCGAGATTCCGAGATAATCCGCGAACGCACGCTCGTAGTCGGCACGGGTGAGGTCCGGGTTGCGCACCTGCACGTCGGTGAGGAGCCATTCCTCGGTGACGAGGAGGGCACCGCTGCCGTCAGCGTCAATGCCTCCTCCCTCCAGAATGAGCCGTCCGCCGTCACCGCGGGCCGGCTTCTCGAGCGGGAGTCCTGTGATATCCGCAATCGCACCGCCCACGAGTGTGTCGCGCGAATAGTTGTCGTACTTGGCCCAGGCGTTGAATCCCCAGTTCATCCACTCCACCGAACCGTCGCCCCGAATCACACCTGTCGGAGCGGAATCGCGGAGCCAGACCCGGTCGGTGGGGACTTCATGCAGGCGGTAGCGGTCAGGATCCACATGGTGCGCATGGAGGTGATCGAGCGCCGACTCCCGCACCGCGGCATCGTTGCAGATGATCTCTACCGGCTCGTACCGGTGGAGCACGCGTACGATCTCGGCGTAGTCCCAGCGGACCGCGTCGAGTTTCCCGGGCCAGTCCGGCTCGTGATGCGGCCAGGCGATCCACGTCGCGGCGTGCGGCTCCCACTCCGCCGGCATCCGGCGGTCGGCGCTCAGATCAGACGCCCAGGTAGCGGTTCAGGATCGGCGCGTATGCGTCGATCCGGCGGTCGCGGAGGAACGGCCAGTTGCGCCTGGTCTCCTCGATCACGCGGGGATCGCACGTCGCCACAACGACCTCCGGCCCGCCGCCTGCTTCGGCGATCATCCGGCCGAACGGATCGCTGACGAAAGAATGACCGAAGAACTCGATTCCCTCGGTGCCCGCCTCATCCTCGTGTCCCACGCGGTTTACCGCGGCGACGTACACGCCGTTGGAGATCGCGTGCGCGCGCTGGGTGGTCTGCCACGCCTGCACCTGAGCTTCTCCGGTCTCGGCCTTCTCAGCCGGGTGCCAGCCGATGGCCGTCGGATAAAAGAGAACCTGAGCCCCGAGCAGGCTTGTGATCCTGGCGGCCTCCGGATACCACTGATCCCAGCAGATCAGAACGCCGATGGTCGCGTACCGTGTCTTCCAGACCCGGAACCCGCCGGAGCCGCGGTGCGCTCCCTCGTGGGTGAGATGGGAATCACCGGGGGTGAAATAGAACTTCTCATTGAACAGCGGATCGTCCGGGATGTGCATCTTGCGATACACGCCGAGCAGCTCGCCGCCGGCGTCGATCACTGCGGCCGAGTTGCGGTAAACGCCGGCGGCCTGGCGCTCGAAGATGGGAACGATGATTGCCACTTCGAGATCGCGCGCTGTGTCCTGAAGCCGCTGGACTGTCGGGCCCGGGATCGGCTCGGCGAGGTCGAACCGCTCGGCGCGCTGCGCCTTGCAGAAGTAGGGTGCGTTGAACAGTTCCTGCAGGCAGATGATCTGCGCACCCCGAGCGGCGGCGTCGTGGACGCGCTGTACCGCGTGCTCCAGATTCGCGGCGAGATCTTCGCCAACGGTTTCCTGAACGAGTCCAACTGTGAACGGTGAAGCTGTCATCTCATGGGCTGCTGGTCAGATCGTGATCCGGGCACGCGCCGAAGCGAATTGTAGACATCCTCACTCCGATATCCAACAATCATGAAAGAGACTCCAGTGAGCGGCGACCGCCGCACGCGACGCGCCAGCCTCCATAACGCATTCCGCGCAGTGAAGGCGCGTCAGGCCGACCAGCGGACTCCGATGGGCCGGGTTGCCGAGAGGCTGACCCAGATTGCCAGCAGCACCTGGTTCTTCTGGCTGCATGTCGTCTGGTTCGCGCTCTGGATAGGGTGGAATGCCGGGGTGGCTGATCGCGCCTTCGATCCGTTCCCATTCGGCCTCCTGACGATGATAGTGTCGCTCGAGGCCATCTTTCTCGCCACTTTCGTCCTCATGACCCAGCAGCGGGAAGCCGGGATTGCGGAGCTGCGGGAGGAGCTGACGCTGCAGGTGAACCTGCGCATCGAGGAAGAGGTCACAAAGACGCTGCAACTGGTCGCCGGGCTGTATACTCGACTGGGGCAGACGATGGCGCAGGACACCGAGCTGGAACGGATGCTCGAGCCGCTTGACGCGGCGGCGATCGAGCGGGAAGTGACATCCCAGCTGAACGAGGCAGCACGCCAGCATCCTCGTCTTGCACGGGCGTGGAAGCGGACCAGATAATCCCGTTCTCGAATAACGCAGTTGTTGCTGATATCCGAGGCTGGGATGGGAGCAGTGGAGACAATGGTTCAAGGTTTGCAAAAACGGATGCTCACCTAACGGAGACCTTCACACACATGCGGCCACTGGTGTTGGTAACCGGAGGCGCGGGGTTCATTGGATCGCACGTGGCCGACGAACTCCTCGCTTCCGGATACAGGGTTCGTGCGCTCGACATCCTGGCGGAACAGGTCCACGGTGCCGGCGTGTCCCGGCCTGACTATCTGCATGCCGACGTCGAGCTCGTAGTCGGGGACATAGCGGACAGGGAGATCGTCCGCCACTCGCTGGCCGGCGTGGATGCGGTGCTCCATCTCGCCGCGGCGGTCGGTGTCGGCCAGAGCATGTACGAGATCGAGCACTACACGCGAGTCAACAACATGGGGACGGCGGTGCTGCTTCAGGCGCTGGTTGACCGTCCGGTACGCAGGCTCGTCGTGGCGTCCAGCATGAGCATCTACGGCGAAGGGCTTTATCGTCGCAGCGACGGCACCTCCGTGCCTGCGGCTTCGCGAACTCAGGCGCAGCTGCGTCAGGGCAGATGGGAGCCGCTGGATGAGGAGGGCGAGCCGCTCGACCCCGCTCCCACTCCAGAATCGAAACCACCTTCCCTGGAATCGCTCTACGCCCTGTCCAAGTACGATCAGGAGAGAATGTGCCTGGTTTTGGGCCGCGCCTACGGTATTCCCACCGTGGCACTCCGGCTCTTCAACGTGTACGGCACGCGGCAGGCGCTGTCTAACCCATATACCGGCGTTCTTGCGATTTTCGCATCGCGACTGCTCAACGGGAAGGCGCCGCTGGTGTTCGAGGGCGGCGGGCAGCGGCGGGATTTCGTGCACGTTCGGGATGTCGCGCGGGCCTTTCGTCTTGCGCTCGAGTCGGACGTCGCCGATGAGGTGTTCAACATCGGCAGCGGACGAAACTGCACGGTCGCGGAGATCGCCGAGCGACTTGCAAAGGTCCTGGGTAAGTCCGAGACGGCAGAGATTACGGGCAAGTTCAGAATCGGCGACATCCGCCACTGCTTCGCCGATATCTCCCAGGCTCGCGACGTCCTGGCGTACGAGCCGCAGGTGGAGTTCGATGCGGGCCTGGCCGAGCTCGCCGAGTGGCTGAGTCGGCAGACGGCAGTTGATCGTGCCGAGCAGGCGAGCGCGGAGCTCGCCCAGAGGGGACTGAGCGCATGATCTTCACGCCGCGCGTGCACGATCATGAGCTCTCGCGTCCGCCGCGCCGTGAGGGAGTGGACGACCGCCCGGTGGTAATAACCGGTGGCGCGGGTTTCGTCGGCTGCAACCTCGCCGCGCGCCTCCTCGGCGCTGGGCGACCCGTCGTGATTTTCGACAACATCTCCCGGCCCGGCGTGCGTGGCAATGTGGCCTGGCTGCGGGAGCGCTTCGGACGGCGATTCGAGCTTGAGGTCGCTGACGTGCGCGACCGGGAAGCGGTCTTCTCCTCCGTATATGGCGCGTCTGCAGTCTTCCACCTCGCCGCTCAGGTGGCGGTCACCGCCAGCCTCACCGATCCGGTGGAGGACTTCTGCATAAACACAGTCGGAACGCTGAACGTGCTCGAAGCGCTGAGGGCGCAGGCCCAGCCGCCGCCGCTCATCTATACCTCGACCAACAAGGTGTACGGCGATCTCGAAGACGTGACACTGCGGCGCAGCGATCGCCGATATCAGCCCGCCGATGCGCGCATCGCGTTTACCGGTATCGGAGAGGATCGGCCGCTCGATTTCCACAGTCCCTACGGATGCTCCAAAGGCGCCGCTGACCAGTATGTGCACGACTACGCCCGCTCCTATGGCCTGCGCACGGTGGTGTTCCGGATGAGTTGCATATACGGGCCCCATCAATACGGCAATGAAGACCAGGGGTGGCTAGCGCACTTCCTCATCAGCGCCATGCGTGGCGATCCGATCATGATCTACGGCGACGGCCGGCAGGTGCGGGACGCGTTATTCGTTGACGATCTGGTGGATGCGCTGTTGCTGGCGGAGCGCCACGTCGATCGCATTGCCGGTCAGGCCTTCAACATTGGCGGTGGTCCGGGGAACACCATCAGCCTGGTCGAGCTGCTGGATCGCATCGAGGCGCTGACGGGAGACCGCCCGGATGTGGCGATGCACGGCTGGCGCCCCGGCGACCAGCGCTACTACGTCTCGGATACGAGGAAGTTCGAGTCGGCCACAGGCTGGGTGCCGCGCGTGAACCTGGAAACTGGGATCCGGCAGTTGCACGAGTGGCTTACAGCTGTTCTGGAAGCCGATGGCGTTCATCCCATCTGGCCGGTACCTGCAAACGCGCTGATGCGCACAGTCGCTGACAGTGGCCTGGCAGCTGAAAGCGCCCGGTGAGCGTGCGGATCCGCCGGCGATCGTAGCTCACGATCAGTCGTCGGGACGCACCCTCGTCATCGAAGGCCCCCGGCGCGCACGCATCACCGACGTCGGGCTTCCCCGCCCCCTGGCCGGTGAGGTACGCGTGCAGCTGGAAGGATGCGGCATTTGCGCGTCGAACATCCCCGTGTGGGAAGGGCGAGACTGGTTCACGTATCCGCTCGATCCGGGTGCCCCGGGACACGAGGGATGGGGGTTTATCGAATCAGCGGGTGAAGGAGTCGATTCGTTGCAGCCAGGCGACCGGGTTGCCGTGCTCTCACAACATGCTCTGGCCAGCTTCGACATCGCGCCCGTGGGGAACGTTGTGCCGCTCCCGGCGAAGTTGTCCGGCAGACCGTTTCCCGCCGAGCCGATCGGCTGCGCGTTCAACGTTCTTCGCCGGAGCGGCGTGGAGCCTGGCCAGGACGTGGCCGTCATCGGCATCGGCTTCCTTGGGGCGATCGTGACGCGGCTCGCAGCGAATGCGGGCGCACGCGTGATCGCGATCTCGAGACGGGCTTTCGCGCTTGGCGTTGCGCGGGAGTTCGGTGCTGCCGAGACGATTCAACTCGCGGATCACGCCGGAGTAATTGAGGCCGTACGCGAGCTCACCAACGGCCGCTGGTGCCATCGTGTGATCGAGGCGACTGGACTGCAGTGGCCGTTGGACATTGCCGGTGAGATCACCGCCGAGCGCGGGCGGCTCGTCGTCGCCGGCTTCCACCAGGATGGACCGCGCCGTGTGAACATGCAGCTGTGGAACTGGCGGGGACTGGACGTCATCAATGCGCACGAGCGGGACCCGCGCGAGTACGTGCGCGGAATGAGAGAAGCCGTCGAGGCGGTTGCCCGAGGTGATCTGGACCCCGATCCGCTGTACACACACCGCTTTCCATTGGAGCGGGCAGGCGAGGCGCTCGAGATGTCCGCCAGCAGGCCTGATGGCTTCATGAAGGCACTAGTTTGCACGTGACCCACGTGACGCCATCGACAGAATCTGCTGTCGATGGTCGAACCCCTACACAGGCGATCCCGCGGCTTGGCTTCGTGGGGGTCGGCTGGATCGGACGCAACCGCATGCAGGCGATCGGCGAGAGCGGCTACGCACTGGTTGCGGCTGTGAGCGATCCTGCAAGCGAAGCGCTGGACGCAGCCGCGGCGGCCTTCCCGGAAGCGGCGCTCGCGCACCGGTTCGACGATCTGCTCGCGATGGGGCTCGACGGGATCTCCATTGCCACGCCGAGCGCGCTGCACGCACGCCAGGCGATCGCGGCGCTGGAGCATGGATGCGCGGTGTTCTGCCAGAAACCACTGGGGCGTACAGTGGCAGAGGTTCGCTCCGTGTTGGCCGCGGGGCGGACAGCAGATCGGCTGCTCGGTGTGGACATGAGCTACCGTCACACCCGCGCGATGTCCGCGGTCCGAGACCTCGTGTTGCGCGGCGAGCTCGGCAGCGTGTTCGCCGCCGACATGGTTTTTCACAACGGCTATGGGCCGGACAAGCCGTGGTTTCACGATCCGCTGCTTTCGGGTGGTGGGTGCATGATGGACCTGGGGGTACATCTCGTGGACCTGGCGCTGTGGACGCTCGGCTTCCCGGAGATTGCGCGCGTCAGCGGAACGCTCCTGAAGAATGGAGAGCGGTTCGGTCCTGGCAGTACGGGAGTCGAGGACTTCGCGACGGCTGAGATCAATCTGCGGAGCGGCTGCCTCGTTCGGGTCAGCTGTTCGTGGAACCTTCCGATAGGGCGCGACGCGCTCATATCCGCGACGTTCTATGGATCGGAGGCGGGAGCGTCGTTCAGGAACGTGAACGGATCGTTCTACGATTTCGAGGCCGTTCGGCTGGACGGAACTGCGACGACGCCGCTGGTCGGGCCGCCGGATGACTGGAGTGGGCGTGCGGCTGCAGTCTGGGCCGCAAGGCTCGCAAATGATCGCACGTACGATGCCTCAGTTGAGCAGCTGGTTGCGACTGCGGAAGTGCTCGACGCGGTGTACGGCCGATGAGAGTGCTCATGACAGTCGATGCGGTCGGTGGAGTGTGGACGTATGCGCTCGCCCTGGCCGATTCGCTGCGCCCGCACGGTGTCGCCGCGGAGCTGGCCACGATGGGCCCGCGCCCTTCCGCGCGGCAGCGGACAGACGCGGCGCGGTGCGGGATCGCCGAAGTGCACGAGAGCGACTTCCGGCTCGAATGGATGGAAGACTCGCGGGAGGATGTGGCAGCGGCCGGGGATTGGCTGCGGGAACTGGTGGAGCGTACGGAATGCGATCTCATTCACCTCAACGGATACATGCATGGCGCCCTGGAGTGGCCGGTACCGGTGCTGATGGCCGCTCATTCCTGCGTGCTCTCCTGGTGGCGGGCGGTGCACGGGGCTACTGCGCCTCGTGAATGGGATCGTTACCGCCGCGCGGTGCGGGCAGGTCTCGATTCGGCCTCTGTCGTCGTCTCACCGACTCGCGCCCTGCTGAAACTGATGTCAGCCGAGCACGGCCCGATCGCGCGCACCAGAGTGATTCACAATGGCCTCAACGTTGGACGTGGTCCGCCGGAGGCGAAGGATCCGCTGGTCCTCGCGTGCGGAAGGTTCTTGGACGAAGGGAAGAACCTGTCAGTTCTGGAGCAGGTCGCTCCGCACCTGCCATGGCCGCTGCTCGTTGCCGGTGAGGTGCAGGCGGGCACGTCGAGTGCTGGAATGCTCGGCAGGCTGGAGCACGAGGAGGTGCTGAGATGGCAGCGGCGCGCCGCAATCGTGGTGCATCCGGCGCGATACGAGCCGTTCGGGTTCGTACCGCTGGAAGCGGCAGCTGCGCGCTGCGCGCTCGTGCTTGCGGACATTCCGTCACTGCGCGAGCTGTGGGACGGTGCGGCGTTGTTCGTCCATCCGGACGATGCCGCCGGCATCGCTGCGGCTATACATCAGCTGATAGCCGAGCCTGCCCTGCGTAGCGCGATGGGCGCACGCGCAGCGCGCAGAGCGCGCGCGTTCAGCGCCAGCGCAATGGCAGGCGCCTACGCGAGCATCTACCGGGAACTGCTGGGCAGGCCCGAATGCCCATTGGAGCTGGCATGCGCTTCGTGATCTTCTGCCATTCGCTGATCTCGGACTGGAACCATGGCAATGCGCATTTCCTCCGCGGCGTCGTGAGCGACCTGCTGCTGCGTGGCCATCACGTTCGTGTGTACGAGCCGCGTGACGCCTGGAGCGTGATGAATCTGGTTCGCGATGCCGGTGGGGAAGCGCTCGACCAGTTCCGCACCGCCTACCCGCAGCTCGACAGCGTGCGGTACGATCCGGTGTCGCTGGATCTCGGGACCGTTCTGGCCGACGCCGACGTCGTGCTGGTACACGAGTGGAACGAGCATGACCTGGTCGCGCGGATCGGTGCCCACCGGGCGCAGCATGATTCGTACGCGCTCTTCTTCCACGACACGCACCACCGATCGCTGACCGAGCCCGACGAGATGGCCAGGTACGAGCTCGCCTCATACGACGGAGTCCTGGCGTTCGGTCGCGTGATCACGGAAGCATACCGCAGGCGCGGCTGGGCACGCCGTGCATGGACGTGGCACGAGGCCGCCGACATACGCGTGTTCCAGCCGCGGCCGTCTGCCGGCAGGGACGGCGACCTGGTCTGGATCGGAAATTGGGGGGACGATGAGCGCACGGCGGAGCTGACGGAGTTCCTCATTGAGCCTGTGCGCGCGCTTCGGCTGCGCGCCGCCGTGCACGGCGTGCGGTATCCGCCGGAAGCGCTGGCGGCGCTGGAACGGAACGGGATTGAATACAGGGGGTGGCTGCCGAACCACCTCGTGCCCGATTCGTTCGCCCGCTACAGTCTCACTGTGCACGTGCCGCGCGGCCCTTATGCAGCGAGGCTGCCCGGGATTCCGACGATCCGCGTGTTCGAGGCGCTGGCCTGTGGTATTCCGCTCGTGAGCGCGCCGTGGACTGACGCGGAGAACCTGTTCACTCCCGAGGAGGATTACCTGGTTGCGCGGAATGGTGACGAGATGCGAGTGGCGTTGCGTACGCTGCTCGACGATCCGGCGCATGCGCAGGCGCTCGCTAACCATGGTCTGGCCGCAGTGCGAGCGCGTCATACCTGCACCCATCGGGTGGACGAGCTGCTCGCGATCGTACGGGAGTTGAGCGCCGCCGCGCCGGACGGAGCGCGCGCCGCATGAGCGGGGTCTCCATCGCCTTTTTCGGTTCGAGCCTGGTCTCGGCCTACTGGAACGGTGCCGCAACGTACTACCGCGGGATCGTCCGCGCACTCGCCCGGCGCGGGCACAGAGTCACGTTCTACGAGCCGGACGCGTTCGGCAGGCAGCAGCACCGTGACATCCCCGATCCGGATTGGGCGAGAGTCATTGTTTATGCGGGTGACGACGAGGCTGCGGCCTACAGCGCTCTGGAGGATGCGGCAGGGAGCGATCTGGTGGTCAAGGCGAGCGGAGTTGGCGTGTACGACGAGCTGCTGGAGCGGGAGGTGCTGGCGCTGCACTCCAGCAGAACGCGTGTGGTCTTCTGGGATGTGGACGCACCAGCTACTCTGGAGCGTGTGCATGCTGACCCACGGGATCCGTTCCGCGCGCTGATTCCACGGTACGACATGGTACTCACCTATGGCGGGGGTCCGCCGGTGATCGAAGCGTACAGCGCTCTGGGGGCACGGGACTGCGTTCCGATCTACAACGCGCTGGATCCTGCGACCCACCAACAGGCTGTACCGGAGCCGCGGTTTGAATGTGATCTCGGTTTTCTGGGGAACAGACTCCCCGACCGCGAAGCACGCGTGGAAGAGTTCTTTTTTCGCCCCGCAACGCTGCTTCCTGAGCGCAGCTTTCTCCTGGGTGGCAGCGGGTGGGAGGACAGGGCAGTGGCAGCAAATGTGCAGCTCCGCGGCCACGTTTACACACACGAGCACAACGCCTTCAACTCCACCCCTCTCGCCGTCCTCAATGTGAATCGCGACAGCATGGCGCAGTATGGCTTCTCGCCGCCGACGCGCGTCTTCGAGGCTGCAGGGGCGGCCGCGTGCCTCATTACCGACCAGTGGGACGGGCTGGAGTGGTTCCTCGAGCCGGGGTCGGAGGTACTCGTGGCAGCCAGCGGCAACGATGTCGCGGCACATCTGAGTCAGCTCACACCCCGGCGGGCACGTTCCATAGGCCGTGCGGCACATCGTCGCGTGCTCGCGGAGCACACCTACTCCCATCGCGCTGTGCAGTTGGAGGACGTACTGGATCTGACTTCCGCCGCGCTGGTGGGTGCAGGCTCATGAGCAGCGGCCTGGACATCGTTTTCCTCGGCCTTTCAATAACATCGTCGTGGGGGAACGGGCACGCGTCGACGTATCGCGGACTGGTGCGAGAGCTCGCAGCGCGTGGACATCGGGTGCGTTTCCTGGAGCGGGACAGGCCGTGGTACGCGGCGAATCGTGATCTCCCCCACCCACCGGGCGCGGAGACTCATGTCTACTCGTCGCTGGACGAGCTGTTCATCGATCATGGCTCAGCCGTGCGTGGCGCTCACGCTGTGATCGTCGGCTCGTACGTGCTTGACGGTGTCGCGGTTGGGGAGTGGGTTACGGAGACCGCGACAGGCGTCACCGCGTTCTACGATATCGACACGCCGGTGACACTGGCGAAGCTGCGGTCGGGCGACGCGCAGTATCTCAGCAGCGAGCTGGTGAGGCGGTACGATCTGTATCTGTCGTTTACCGGCGGGCCCACGCTCGAAGTCATCGAGCGGGAGTTCGCCTCACCTTACGCCCGCCCGTTGTACTGCTCTGTCGATCCGGCGCAGTATCACCCAGAGAACGCGGCCGAGCGCTGGGCGCTCGGATATCTCGGCACCTACAGTGACGACAGGCAGCCCGCTGTTGAACGCCTTCTCATCGAGCCTGCGCGTACCTGCGGGATGCTTCGATTCGCGGTCGCGGGTCCTCAATATCCGGAAGCGATCGCATGGCCCTCGAATGTCGAGCGGATCGAGCACCTGCCGCCGTCGGACCACAGTCGGTTCTACAACTCGCAGCGGTTCACGCTCAATGTGACTCGGGCCGCAATGGTAGAGGCTGGATACTCGCCGAGCGTTCGGCTGTTCGAGAGTGCGGCGTGCGGAACACCTGCGATAACCGACTTCTGGCCGGGGCTCGACGCTTTTTTTGCGATCGACGAGGAGATTGTGGTTGCGCATGACGCTCGCGACGTCGTCAAGGCGCTCCGCGGAATGCGCGCTGGAGACGCTGAGCAGATCGGCCAACGTGCGCGTGAGCGGGTGTTGCGGTCGCATACCGCGGCGCACCGTGCAGCTGAACTGGAGACCTATCTGGTGGATCTCCTGGGAGCTGATATCACGACCCCATCGCTGACGCGCGAGGTGCAGCCGATGCCTGACGATCCTTTGCTGACTTATCCGGGGAGTCAGTGATGGCGACGCTGCTGCAGGAGCGGGTCAGCGCGCCCACGGCTGAGCGGGAGCAGGAGATCGCCGCACTCGGACCGTGGTTCCACAATCTGCATCTGCCTGACGGGTCACAGACCGCGCCGCAGAGCCCCCTGGGGGATTTCCCGGCATTCAAGTGGAAGCAGCTGGCTTCGCATCTGCCGCAGGACCTCTCCGGGTGGACCGCGCTCGACATCGGCTGCAACGCCGGGTTCTACACTTTCGAACTTGCAAAGCGCGGAGCAAAAGTCACGGCTCTCGATACGGAGCCGCTGTTCCTCCGCCAGGCGGAATGGGCTGCGCGCGAGTTCGGTCTCTCCGATCGCATCCGATTGACGCGCGGCCAGGTTTACGAGCTCGCGCACGAGGAGGCCTGCTACGACCTCGTCCTGTTCATGGGCCTGTTTTATCACCTGCGCTACCCGTTACTCGCCCTCGACATCGTCGCCGACAAGGTGAAGCGGCTGTTCGTATTCCAGACGCTCACAATGCCCGGGACAGACGTATTCAGCGGGACCAATGCTGAGCGGGACATCATGGAGCGGGAGATGTTCAACGCGCCCGGCTGGCCGAAAATGGCGTTCATTGAGCACAGCTACGCCGGAGACGAAACCAACTGGTGGGCTCCCAACCATGCGGCGGTTGAGGCGCTGCTCCGCTCCAGCGGAATGCGGGTGACCGCCCGGCCGGGCCACGAGATGTATGTGTGCGAGCCGAACCCTTTACAGGTTCCATGGAGGCGAGGTGCAGGTGCGAGTGAGCTGATGTCTGCCACTGGGTCAGGGCGGCGCTGCACTTGCACTCATGGTGTAGAGGAGAAGCGGTCCACTCGACCATGATTGAAGCCGTAAAGATCTGGAACGAACCGAACAACCTTTCGCACTGGGATTTCACTGCGGATCCCGAATGGAAGCAGTTTGCCGCGATGGCAAGCCAGGCGGCCGAGCGCACCCGGTCGTGCGCGCCGCACCTCAAGGTTGTGATGGGCGGCATCTCTCCGATCGATCCGGCGTTCGTTCAGCGCCTGCTCGACCACGGTGCGCTCAATGACGTTGACGCCGTCGCCGTCCACGGGTTTCCGCTGGACTGGAATCACTGGCGGCTGCACGAGTGGCCGGAGAAGGTGCGGGAGATCGAGGAGGTCGCGGGGAAGCCTGTCTGGGTGACGGAAGTCGGCGTCTCCAGCTTCGGCGCGGACGAGGTGCAGGCGTTCGGGCTGCGGCGGACGCAGCAGCTGCTGGCCGGCGTGGATCGTGTCTACTGGTACAGCCTGCTCGACCTGCCGATTACCTGGGAGGCCACCACCCGGCACAGGGAGAGCGAGGGGAGCTCGTATTACCGGCACTTCTACATGGGGCTGGTCCGGGAGGACGGGACCCCAAAAGAGGCAACCCGATTTTTCGATTCGCGCATCGGGATGTGTCAGTGGTTCCACTTCGAGGATCCCAGACTGGAGCTTGCGGTGCATTGGCTGCGGGAGCTCGGCGTGCGCCGGCTGCGCACCGGGCTGAGCTGGGCCGATCGCTATCGCGAGAACTCACTCGACTGGTTCGACAGACAGATGGAAGCGCTCCAGGAGTTCGACGTCACGCTGACCCTTTGCTTCACCCCGGCACACTGTGGAGTGATGCCACACCACGCCAGTCCGCCAGTGAACGCCAGTCAGTTCGCCGATTTCACGCAGGAGATGCTCGAGCGGTACGCGCCCGCGCCCGCAGGCGTGTCCGGCTGAGTTGAGGGGATTGACGGAAGCGACAGTCTTCTTTCTGGTTCGACATGCGCTGTGCGACCCGGTCGGCGTTACGATCGCCGGCCGTGGTGGTGCGGTGCCGCTGAACGCGGCTGGTCGCCGGCAGGCGTCCTCGCTTGCAGAGCGGCTACGTGAGGTGGAGCCGCATGCGCTCTATTCAAGCCCGCTTGACCGCGCGCTCCAGACCGCGGAGGCGATTGCGCGCGTCGTGGGGCTGGACGTCGTCACCGACGATGCCTTCACGGAGGTGGATTTCGGCGGCTGGACAGGCGAGCGTCTCTCTGATCTTGCTGAGCGGTCTGAGTGGCGGCGCTTCAATCAGCTGCGGAGCTGGGCGCAGGTGCCCGATGGAGAGCTGATGATCTCAGCCCAGGCACGCGCGGTCGCTGGACTCGCGCGACTGCGAGTCGCGCACCCCGGGAATCGGGTGGTGATCGTCACGCACGCGGATGTGGTCCGCGGAGTGCTCACCCACGCGGTCGGTGCTCCGCTCGACATGCTGCTGCGCTTCGAGTGCGATGCCGCGTCGGTCAGCGTTGTCACGCTCGACAACGACAATGTGCGCGTGCTCCGCGTGAACGACTCCGGTTCGCTGGCGGGACTGTGACACGCCGCTCACACCAGCCACTTCCCGGGTCGCCGCGCCACGTTCTGCTCTGGGCCAGAATATTCGAAAGCCTCTGGTTCATTCCCGCTCTGGGCGCGGCTGCCGGCGTAATCCTGGCTGTGATCACGCTCTCTTTCCCGATCGCCGGCCAGCTGGAGGACACCTGGATCTATCCCCTCCTGTTCAGCGGCGAACCCGAAAGCGCACGAGCCGTTCTGAGCACAATCGCCGGCAGCCTCATCACGGTCACGGGTGTCGTTTTCTCGGTGACAATCGTCACGCTGCAACTGGCGAGCACACAGTTCACGCCGCGGGTGATGCGCGGGTTTATCGCCGATCGCACGAACCAGTTGGTGCTGGCGATCTTCATTGGAACGTTCACATATACGCTTCTCGTTCTTGGCGGCCTCGGCTCGCCGGGACACGGTGAGGATGGCGTTCCGGTCATCGCGGTCACGCTCTCCCTGGTGCTGCTGCTCGTCAGCGTTGGCGCGCTGATTCTGTTCATCAACAGATCCGCACGGTCGGTTCAGGTCTCCACGATCCTGAGGCGAGAGGCCGAGCAGGCCGTGAATCGCGACAACGGGATTTTCCCGGCTGGCGTCGGCACCGGTATTTCCGAAACCGACTTCACACCGCCATCGGGTGACCCGGCATCAGTTCGTGCGCGCGGACCCGGCTACGTGCAGGCGGTGGATGGCAGCGGGATGCTGGAGCTCGCCCGGAAGCAGAACGTGGTCGTGGAGATCAAAGTGTCCGTGGGCGAGTTCCTGTTCCCGGAGAAGACAGTTCTCTGCGTCTGGCCGGCCGAACGTGTGAGCGATGAGCTGAACGGAGAGCTGCTCGACCTGGTCGTGATCGGCCCTGAGCGAACACCGCAGCAGGACGTCGAGTTCAGCATCGGGGCGGTCGCCGACATCGCGGTCCGCGCCCTGTCCACCGGCATCAACGATCCGACCACGGCAATGCTGGCGATTGATCGCCTGACTGAGATCCTGGGATCGCTCGCAGGATCCGGGGAGGAGGCGGTGCGCGCTGATGAATCGGGAGTGCCGCGGCTCGTGGTTCGAAGGACAACATTCGAGCGAGCGGCGGGGCTCGCATTCGATCAAATCAGACTTCACGGTGCGGGGAATCCCGCCATCGTGAAGAAGATCCTGGACTCGATGCTCGATCTGCTGCCGCTGTTGAACGCGTACGAGGCAGCCGCGATCCGCCGGGAAGCAGACCGGCTGCTGTCAGCGGCGCGCCAGAGTTCTCCCCGCGACGAGCTTCCCGATGTCGAGGAGCTGGCGCTCCGCGTCCTGCGCGAAACTCCCGGCAGTCAGACGAGCTGACGCAGCACGTACGGCAGGATGCCGCCGTGCCGGTAGTAGTTCAGCTCCTCCGGCGTATCGACGCGCGAGCGTACCTGAAACTCCCGAACGGCTCCGTCAGCTGAACGCGCACGCGCCGTCAGCACTGCACGCGGCGACATCGATTCGTGCAGTCCGACAAGGTCATAGGTCTCGAAGCCGGTCAGTTCGAGAGTGTCGCGAGTCTGCCCGCCCACGAACTCGAGCGGAAGCACCCCCATGCCGACGAGGTTGGAGCGATGGATCCGCTCGAACGACTCGGCAATCACGGCGCGAACGCCGAGCAGCAGCGTTCCCTTGGCGGCCCAGTCACGCGAGGAGCCGGTACCGTACTCCTTGCCGGCCAGGATGATGAGTGGTGTGCCGAGTGCCTGGTACTCGGTGGACGCGTCGAAGATCGTCTTCGGCTCGCCACCGGGCTCCATCGTCGTCCAGCCACCTTCCGTTTGAGGAGCGAGCTCGTTGCGCAGGCGGATATTGGCGAAGGTGCCACGCAGCATCACTTCGTGGTTGCCCCGGCGCGCTCCGTAGGAATTGAACTCCCTGGTCGTTACGCCATGCGCGATGAGCCACTTGCCCGCGGGACTCGCCGCCGGGATCGAGCCGGCGGGAGAGATGTGATCGGTGGTTATCGAATCTCCGAGCCGCGCCAGCACGCGCGCGCCGGTTAGGGGCCGTATCGGAGGTGGTGCCAGCGTGAGGCCGTCGAAGAACGGCGGATTCTTCACGTACGTCGAATCCGGATCCCACGCGAAGCGATCTCCCTCGGGTACCGGTAGTCCACGCCAGTTCTCGTCGCCTGCGAAAACGTTCGCGTACTGCTCGCGGAACATGTCGGCCTGCACCGAGCGCAGGATCTCGTCCGCGACTTCCTTCGGGCTCGGCCAGATGTCACGCAGGTACACCGGGCCGTCCCGTCCCGCACCGATCGGCTCAGTCGCGAAGTCGATGTCCATCCGCCCCGCGAGCGCATACGCGACGACCAGCGGTGGCGACGCCAGGTAGTTGAATCGTGTGAGCGGGTTGATGCGTCCTTCGAAGTTGCGGTTCCCCGACAGCACAGCTGCAACGATGAGCTTGTTCTCCTCGATCGCTTCCGCTACCGGCTCCGGCAGCGGCCCCGAATTGCCGATGCACGTGGTGCAGCCGTAGCCGACGAGGTTGAAGCGCAGTGTGTTGAGAGCGCTGGTGACCCCGGCTTTGTTGAAGTACTCGGTCACCACTTTGGAGCCCGGGGCCAGGCTGGTCTTCACCCAGGGCTTGGTCGCCAGTCCCCTCTCCACGGCATTCCGCGCCAGCAGTCCGGCCGCGAGCATCACGCTCGGGTTCGAAGTGTTGGTGCAGCTCGTGATTGCGGCGATCACAACCGAGCCATGGCCCAGCGGGAATGTGACGTCGTTCATCGTCACCGGGGTCGCGCCGTACTGGTGCTGCTGCTCCTCCTGCGTCCGCGGCACGATTTCCGGGGAGAGCTCAGGTGAAGCGGCAACGGCGTGCGCCTGTCTGGCTCCGGCGACACCCGCCAGCGTGCCCGCCTTCTCCAGCTCGACCGCGAGCGACTCGCGGAACAGCTGCTTCGACATCTTGAGTGGCACTCTGTCCTGCGGCCGCTTGGGCCCGGCGAGACTCGGCTCCACTGCGCCGAGGTCGAGCTCGAGCGTGTCGCTGAACACCGGATCCGGCGTCGCATCGGTGCGGAACAGCCCCTGTTCCTTGCAATACTCCTCGACCAGCCGTACGTGAGGCTCCTCCCGTCCCGTGAAGCGCAGATACTTGAGCGTTTCGTCGTCCACCGGAAAGAAGCCCATCGTCGCACCGTATTCGGGTGCCATGTTTCCGATCGTGGCGCGATCGGCGAGCGACAGGTTGGAGAGACCTGCGCCGTAGAACTCCACGAACTTGCCGACGACCTTCTTCTGCCGGAGGATCTGCGTCACCGTCAGAACCAGGTCGGTCGCCGTAGCGCCCGGCGGCAACTCGCCGTGCAGCTTGAAGCCGACTACTTCGGGGATAAGCATCGAGACCGGCTGGCCGAGCATGGCGGCTTCGGCCTCGATGCCACCGACACCCCAGCCCATCACTCCCAGCCCATTGATCATCGTGGTGTGAGAGTCTGTTCCGACCAGCGAATCGGGGTAGGCCAATACGCCTTCCTCCGTCTCGCGGCTGAACACCACGCTCGCCAGGTACTCCAGATTGATCTGGTGTACGATCCCCGTGTCGGGGGGCACAACGCGGAAATTATGGAAGGCCGTCTGCCCCCAGCGGAGCAGCGCGTAGCGCTCCTGGTTCCTCTCGAACTCCAGGTTTGCGTTTATCAGAATCGCCGCCTCCGATCCGTACTCGTCCACCTGCACCGAGTGGTCAATGACGAGATCGACAGGCTGCAGAGGGTTGATCTTCGCCGGGTCGCCACCGAGCGCAGCCAGCGCTTCGCGCATTGCCGCGAGGTCAACCACCGCGGGAACGCCCGTGAAATCCTGCAGGAGGACGCGTGCCGTGCGGAACGAGATCTCCAGCTGCGCGGCGCTGGAGCTGTCCCAGGTGGCCATCGACCGGATATCAGCTTCACGCACGAAGCTGCCGTCTTCGTTTCGCAGGAGATTCTCGACCAGGATCCTGAGGCTGAAGGGAAGCCGGGAAACCGTGGAACCGGGGAGACTGTCGAGCGCGGACAACCGGAAAATGACGTACGAGCGGCCATCGACCTCGAGCGTGCCGCGGCTGCCGAATGAGTTGGGGTTTGCCATTTACCGAAATCTAAACCGGCTCGACTTCCTCGTCCCCTTCAGAGCCCAGTGTCTCACCAACCGTTTCGGCGAGGTGTGGGACATCGGCCTGTGAAGCTTCGAGCGCCGGCATTTCGTCCGGTACCAGCGGCTCCGCGGTGATGGCGAGGGTCGGACAGTGGTTGACGAAATCGCCGTCAGCAGGGGACCACTTCACGACAGGCTTTCGTGCGAACGCCTTGCCGTCGTCCCCCATCGCCATCGTCTCCGGCGCGAGCGCCACGCACAGCGTACAGCCGACGCACTTGGCCGGGTCCACCTCGATACGGATCTCTCTTCGTGGAAAGACGCCGGTCGGCTGTTCCAGGCAGGCGGAACAGGCGTCGATTGCCTCGGTTGCTGCCTGGTAGCCGGCGTGGATCAACTCCTCGGCGTGCGAGAAGCTGAACCAGGGTATGTGCGAAATCTTCGGCCGGATCAGAAGCATCGGTGGGCCGGCCCACTGCACGAGCGGCGCGAGCTGCAGTGCATGCATCATGGTGGACGCCGCCCGCATGTATATCGAGGCGAAACCGGCGGAAACGATGTCGTTCCGCTGAGGGATGTCGCTGCTGCCGACATCCACGGCGATCACCGCGTCCATGCCGCGCGCCGCGATCGCGACGGGGAGGTTGTCGATCACCCCGCCGTCGGCGCACACACGCCGGCCGATATAGCCGGGGGGAAAGAACCCGGGCAGGGCGCAGGACGCGTATACGGCGTCGGGCGCCGCGACGTCGCGCAGCCCCGGAAGCCCCCAGACGACCTGAGCACCCTGCTGCAGATCCACCGTGTTCACCAGCACGGGAATCTCGAAGTCGGACAGCCGCACCGGGGGCACGATGGACAGGCAAAGCTCCCTGAGCGGTTGCTCCAGGTAGATGGATACAGCGTTCTGTCGCTGCCGCAGCATGCCGATGCGGTCGAGTCTGAAGAGGTCGCTCCGTCTCAGCTCCAGCGCGCGTTTCTCCATATCGTCCAGGCTCATGCCGCCAGCGAACGCGGTGCCGATCAGTGACCCGATGCTCGTTCCTGCCACCAGCGCTGGCACCAGCTCCCGCTCCGTGAGCGCGCGCAGCACGCCGACGTGGGCGATGCCTTTGAGGCCGCCGCCACCCAGCACGAGCGCGATGCGCCTGGACGGGAGGGGGAGTGAAGTCATGAGACGTATATTGATAAACCAACGCGTCATTCACCGCCTGAGCCATCCACACATGACCGACCCGCTCCTCGAATTTCGTGAGGAGTTTCCGATCCTGAAGCGCACGACTTACCTCGTGTCGCACTCGCTCGGCCCGATGCCCCGGACCGTACCGGAACGGCTGGCGGAGTACGCGGAGCACTGGGGTACCCACGGCGTGCGTGCCTGGAACTTCGGGTGGTGGGAGCTTCCGGTCACAGCGGGCAACGCGATCGCGCCATTGCTTGGCGCGCCGGACGGCGCGGTCGTGATGCTGCCCAACGTGACCCTGGCCCAGTCCGTGGTTCTGTCGGCGCTCGATTTTCCCCGCGAGCGGAACGAGATAGTCATGACAGGGCTGGACTTCCCCTCGGTGCTGTACGCCTTCGACGCGCTTGCACCACGGTTCGGTGCGACCATCACGCGCGTGCCCTCGGCCGACGGGATTACGCTGGACATGGACCGCCTTCTGTCCGCGATCACCGAGCGGACGCGGCTGGTGGCTATCTCGCACGTACTGTTCAGGTCCGCTTTCATCGTCGATGTCGCTGCGGTGTGCGAGCGGGCTCGCGAGGTTGGCGCGCTTGTATCGCTCGACGCGTTCCACTCGGTGGGGATCATGCCGGTGGACGTGCGTGCGCTCGGCGCGGACTTCCTTACCGGCGGCGTGCTGAAATGGCTGTGCGGCGGTCCCGGAGGATGTTTCCTGTACGTGGCGCCGCATTTGCGCGACACGCTGGCCCCGGCGCTGACCGGCTGGCAGGCGCACGTCCGGCCGTTCGAGTTCGAGCCGGAGCACGAGTACACCTCCGGGGCGTTTCGTTGGCTGAACGGCACGCCAGTAGTACCCGCGTTGTATGCGGCGGTGGAAGGGCCCCGGATCGTGGCCCGTGCCGGCGTGCCGGCGATTCGGGCGAAGAGCATGCGACAGACAGCGCGGCTGATCGAGCTTGCTGTCGAGCGGGGCTACCGGGTGCATGCTCCGCAGGAGGCGGAGCGGCGTGGAGGAACTGTAGCGATCGACGTGCCGAACGCGTTCGCCGTCGCCCAGGCGCTGCTGGAGCGTGACATTCTCGTCGATTACCGCGCAGGCGCGGGGATCCGCGTCGCACCTCACTTCTTCACCCGTGACGAGGAAATCGAGACGGTGATCGCGACGATCGAGGAGGTCCTGGCGACGGGCGCATGGCGCAAGCACTCCGGTCACTCAGCCGTCGTAACCTGACCTGAGCGCGAGACTGACGAGGCGCGGAGGAGTGCGGGTCAGCACCCGCGTAGCGCAGGCAATGCGGCGCGGCCAGCCGGTAGTCGCCCTGGAAAGCTCCGTTTTCGCACAGGGGCTGCCGCGCCTGTCGAATGCGGAGGCGGCGCGCAGAATGATTCAGGCGGTGACTGAAGCTGGCGCCGTTCCGGCTGTAACTGGCGTCGTTCGTGGTGTCCCCGTCGCAGGGCTGGAGACCAGGGACCTGAACCGGTTCCTCGACAGCGAGGACATCCCCAAGGTCAGCGCCCGTGACCTCGCTGGTGGCATGGGGAGCGGCAGCGATGGAGCGACCACCGTTGCCGCCGCCATCGTGCTGGCGCATCGTGCGGGGATCGCCGTGTTCGCGACCGGCGGAATCGGGGGAGTTCATCGCGGCAGCGGACACGATGAGTCCGCCGACCTGCTCGAACTGTCCAGGACACCCGTGATCGTAGTCTGCTCAGGCGCCAAGGCGATCCTCGATCTGCAGGCGACGGCCGAGCGGCTGGAGTCTCTTGGTGTGACCGTAGTCGGCTACCGGACGGACACGATGCCAGCGTTCTACAGCCGGGAGACGGGGATTCCCGTGTCTGTAAGGGTGGATACGGCGGATCAGGTCGCTGCCATCTACAGGGCGCACTCGGCGCTTGGCCGACCTGGCGCGCTGCTGGTGGTTCAGCCGCCGCCGCCCGCGACAGCCCTCACACACGCCACAGTTGAGGGGGCGGTCACCACAGGCCTCCGGTCGGCTGCGAGAGCGAAGGTTCGAGGCGCGGCCGTCACCCCGTTTCTGCTGAAAGCGGTCGCGAAAGCGACCCGCGGCAGGTCCCTGGCCGCCAATCTGGCGCTCCTGGAGCTCAACGCCGGCCTCGCCGGCGAAATCGCCGCGTCTGTTGCGGTGGCACGGAATAATCGTTGAACTGGACTGAGGCGCAGTGGTACAATGTTGAGAACAGCCGCACACCGAGGAGAGCTGCATGGCCAACCCCTTTCTGAGCTCTGAGGAGTACGATGACCGTGCACATCAGCTCTATAACGAGGGGAGGTACGACGACGCGCTAGAGACCCTTCGCGAAGGTCTCGCGATCTATCCGACGTCCGTCGAACTGCACGTGGGAGTGGGCTACGCGTACCACGCGCGCGAGGAGTATGCGTGGGCGCGGCGGAGCTTCGAGGAGGCGCTCATCCTCGACCCGGATCACGAGGACGCGCTGGCGGGACTGGGAGAAACGCTGCTCAAGTTCGGGCAGCCGGAAGCGGCGCTGCGCACGATGTACAAGACGCGCGAGCTCGGCTACGACGACGACGTCGAGCTCATGCTGCAGATCGGCCGCGCCCTGTTTCGCGAGGGCATCATGGAGCAGGCGAAGGAGTTCTTCGACGTCGCCGCGGCTCATGCGCCGGAACTGGCCGAGGCCGTCGCGTGCTCTGGATATGCGCAGCACAGGATGGGTGATGAGCGAGGTGCGGTGACCACTCTGCGGCGCGCGCTGAAGCTCGATCCCGACCACGTAGAGGCGCGCATCTACCTCGGCAACATCCTGTATGACAGGGGTGAGTACGAGGCTGCACTGTACCACCTCGACCGGACGACTCCCGAGGACCACTGGGACGAGCTTGGAATCTGGCGGCTCATCGAGCTGAAGAAGACGATCTATCGCCTGCGCGATGGCGATCCTGAGCTGAAGCTTTGGGAGGACAGGATCGGCGATCTTGCGGGTGAGATAGACGACATCGACGAGATGCTCGCCGAGATCGAGTCGCGGGCGGCTGACGCCGCGGAGACGCAGGCGCGCGGACAGCTCGAGCTGTTCGGTACGCTGCTCTCGAGCCTGGCCGGAAAGAAACAGGAGCCGGTTGCCGAAACGCGGGAGATGCACACCATCACCGTCGATGAGCGCAGCCAGTTCAACGGCACGTGGGAGGAGATACTGCGTCAGATGCAGCGCGCCCGCGGATCTTCGCAGCGGTCGCTGCAGGAGTTCATGGTGACGGAAGCCCGCCGCGCCTACTCGCTCACGGGGGTGCGGATCTCCACCTCCAGTGCGGAGCGTTTCATTCGCGACAGTGCGGACGCGGGGTTGCTCAGGATCCTGGAGTGAGCGAGGCAACGCGGCAGATCGCGCTCGGCGCCCTTGGCAGCGCGCGGGCGGCTGTCGCGCGTGTGAGTCCTTCACGCCATCCGGAAGACGCTGCAGCGGATCTGATCGAGGCGTGGGGAAGCACCGAGACCGCGTTGCGCGCGCTGCTCAACGGCTCGCCTCTGTCGGGGCAGGACCTCGTGCGTGAAGTACGGAAGCGGGAGATGATCTCGCTCACGGTAACGCACTCACTCCTGGACTTTCACACGGTGCGTGAGCGGCTGAACGACACGTCGTACCGCCCACTGGCGGCGGACATGGAAACGGCGCGTGAAGCTGTCGGTCACCTCGATGCAGCCCTCGGGGACGTCGCAACGGGAGCTGCCGCGGGAGCCGCGCAAACCTCGGACGCGGCTCAGGTCGGGGCACAGTCCGCTGCTCCGCCGGTCGCTCCGGCGGTTCCCGGGGTCGAGCCAACCCGTCGAACGGGATTCTGGTCGCAGATCCCGACGTGGGGCTGGATACTCGTCGCGGTCCTGGCGGTCGCGGTCGCCGGAGCCGCACTGTTTTTCACGGTGGGTGGCCGCGACGAGCTCACCGAGGGCCGCAATGCGCTTCGCGAGGGCCGGCGCGAGGCCGCCCGCGGAGAGTTCGAACGGGTTGCACGTCAGAATCCGCAATCCGCTGAGGCGCATCTCTTTCTCGCGAGAATGGCACGGGAAGAATCGGACTACGTGAGGGCCAGGCGACACGCCGAAGCGGCGATCCGGGCGGAACCGGAGAGCGGACTGGCCAACCGGGAAATGGGCACGATTCTGTACGCGCTTGGCAACTATGAACTGGCACGCCGGTTTCTGGAACGCGCGATCCGCTACAGCCCGGAGGACAGAACGGCGCAGGGGGTCATGGGCTGCACGCTGGCGCGGCTCGAGCAGCGCGAGCTCGCGCTGCGCTTCCTGAACAGGGCGGGACCGGGACCGTGGAGCGATTGCGCGAGATGACGACGTAGCGAGTAGCCACCAGAACTGCCCGCCTGTCTTGCCGCTTCTCCTTTCCGCCAGGCGCCAGCCGCCAGTCGCCGCATCAATGCGCCCGGAATCCGTCATCCGCACAACGCTCGCGAACGGCCTGACCGTTCTCGTCCACCACGACTCCGGCTCCGACGTCTCAGCGATCGTCACGTACGTCCGCGCGGGCTACTTCGACGAGCCAGACCACATCGTCGGGATATCGCACGTCGTCGAGCACATGTTTTTCAAGGGTACCCCGACGTACGGGGTCGGGGAGATAGCTCAGTCGACCAAGGCCGCAGGCGGTTACCTGAACGCGCACACGATCTACGATCACACCAGCTACTACACTGTTCTGCCGGCCGCCGCGTTCGCCAGAGGGCTGGAGATCCAGGCGGACGCGTACGCCAACTCGCTGATCGATCGGCAGGAGCTGGCGCGCGAGCTGGAGGTGATCATCCAGGAGGCGAAGCGGAAGGCTGACAACCCGTCCGCTGTCACGACCGAGACGCTGTATGAGCTGCTGCACGACCGGCATCGCATCCGCCGCTGGCGGATCGGGCGGGAGGCTGGACTCCGCCAGCTGGATCGCGCCGACGTGCACGGTTTCTACCGGACGTTCTACCAGCCGTCGAATACAATCCTCGCGATCTCCGGGGGCGTAGAGCCGGACGTGGCGCTGAGAGAGGTCGAGCGGCTGTACGGAGGTCTGCCTGATGCGCCGGTGGAGCGCGCGCCCGGCCCGCGGGAGAATGGCTCGGGCGGATTCCGCTACCGCGAGCTATCGGGCGACGTTACGCAGACGCGCCTCGCCTTCGGCTGGCGCGCGCCGGGCATTCACGATCCTGCCGGCCCCGTGCTCGATCTGGCGGCGACCGCGCTCGGGTCGGGCAGGGGATCGCGCCTTTACCGCGCTGTACGCGAACGACAGCTGGCCAGCTCTGTCACGTCGCACAACTACACGATGGCTGAGCTGGGCGTCTTCACGATACACCTGGAGATGGAACCCGCCACCACCATCGAAGCGGCACGTGCGGCATGGGGTGAAGTACTCCGGATGCGCAAGGATCCGCTCCCTGACCACGAGCTGGAGCGGGCACGGCGGTTGTACGAAGCGCGCTGGCTGAGAGGACTCGAGTCGATGGAAGGGCGCGCGACGTTTCTCGCGTCCTGGGAAGCGCTGGGTGGATGGGAGATCGGTCCGGTGTATCTCGAAAGCGTTCGCGTTGCGACTGCAGCTGCTGTTCGCGATGCGATGCAGGCGCATCTGAAACCGGCCGACGCTTCGGTTCTGGCGTACAGGCCAGCGGCCGCCAGAGAGATCGCTCCGGACGCGGATGCAATGCTGCGTGAGCTGGCGCACACTCCGTTTGCGGTGTCCGCGGCGGAGCGCCCGCGTGTTGCGCCGGTCCCCGCGCCGGCCCGGGTCGAGCTGGAACGGGAAACGGGTGGAGTTAGCGTGTATCGGACGGCGCGCGGTGTACCGATCCTCGTGCGCCGGCGCCGCGGGCTCGCCTTTGCGTATCTCGGCGCCTATGCCGGTGCCGGCGCGATGGCCGATCCCCGGGCTAGCGCTGGACTCACGCTTCTTCTCGCGCGGAGCGCAGTCAAGGGTACAGCCACGCGAACAGCCGGTGAGATTGCGGAGGCGGCGGAGTCACTTGGCGGGACGATCGTAGCGTCGCCGTCAGGGGATGCCTGCGGCTGGAGCCTGTCTGTTCCCGTTGCGGCTGCGGCGCGCGCGCTCGAGTTGCTCGCGGATGTCGTGCAGAGGGCACGGTTCGACCCGGCCGTACTGGAGACAGAGAGAGCGATCGCGCAGTCGGATCTGGCGTCGATGCGCGACGACATGTTCTCCTGGCCTCTCAGGCTGATGAACCAGGCCGCGTTCGGGGCGCATGCGTATGCCACACCCACGGCGGGGACGGAGGAGGGTCTGCGGTCGGTGACGGCGGGCGACCTCCGGAGTGCGCATCAGGACCGTTTCGGGCGCGGTTCTGCCGTCATCGCGGTCGTGGCTGACGCCGATTCGAACGATCTCGCCCAGCTCGCAGCAGCAGCCTTTGGCGAGCTCGCCGTGGGTGAGGTCGCCATGGCTGCCCCTCCGGAGTGGCTTGTGGGTGGATCACGGGAGGAATCACGCGATAAAGCGCAGACGGCCATCGCGCTGGGCTTCCCCGCACCTGCCCGGCGCGACCCGGACCGATTCGCGATGGAGCTCGTGACGAAGGTCGCGAGCGGGCTCGGTGGCCGGTTCTTCGAGGAGCTGCGGGACAGGCGCTCGCTCGCGTACACAGTTCACGCCTTCTCCTCCGCACGTCCATTGGCGGGGGTGTTCGCGACCTACATGGCCACCTCTCCCGAACAGGAGGAAGCCGCGCGCGACGGGATTGTCGCAGAAGTGCTGCGTCTTCGTGATCAGCCCCCGACAGGGGACGAACTGGAGCGCGCCCGGGAGTACGCAATCGGGACGGAAGTCATCCTGCGTGAAAGCGGTGCGTCATTGCTCTCGGAAATGATCGAGGCGTGGCTTTTCGGGGATCTCGAGGAACTGGATGCGTACGAGTCGGCGATGCGGGCACTGACGGCCGACGATCTCGAGCGGGTGATCCGCGCTTATCTCGATCCTGCGAGGCTGGTCACGGGTTTGGTGCGCGGTCGGGGACGCGAGGTGTAGCTCACTATTGCGCTGCCTCCTGCAGCGCCGATTTTGCCCGCTGCAGTGCTGCTGCCGCAGGCCGCAACCGCCGGTCCGGCGCGCGCAGGCCGCGAATGGCGTCGTAATCGCCCGCCTCATACACGATGAGCCCCTTGATCGCGGGTTGTGTGGTGGCCCATGCCGCGGTGCCCCAGATCGCGAGCTCCTGACTCTCCTCCCCATGCACTCCGGGGAACCCGCCGGCAGCGAACACCCAGTGGTTCTTCTGCCTGTCCCCACCCTGGCGCAGCCATCGTTGCGCGATGCGGATACGCGTGTCGAGTGTCGCCGCGCCGTCGAATCCGGGGAAGAGCATGAAGCCGAGCACGTCTATCGGTGAGCCCGGTGCGGCTGCCCATGCGTAAAGCGTGCTGTCGCGCGAGCCGAAACTCGACGCAGCCACAGCCACACGCGTGGCCGGTCTTACCCGGTGGATCGCCGCTGAAGTCTGCGTCAGGTACTCGATCCAGAATTCGGGCGGCTGCAGCCCGACCTCGGAAACCCCCTGCCCGTACGGCTCGAGTGCTGGCAGTACGATCGTAGGGCGCAGCCAGCGGGTCAGCTGATCGACGTCCCGCACCCGCGCGCGTATGTATGCATCCGGCGATCGTGCGATCTGTCTGCGTGCGTTGCGAGGGTAGGTGAGCGTGACGATCAGGACAGTGGTGTCCGTGCGGAGCTCGTCAAGTGCGCGCACGAGCGAGTCCATGGCGACCGCCTGAATTCCGTCGGGGCGGACGATGACACTGATTGCGTCAGTCTCGAGAAGCCGAAGGAGTCCCGTGTCGCTGTTCATCGCATGCGCGGGGGGAGCGGCTGTCACTGTCGGGAGAATCTTCACACCGAGTGCGAAATCGCCGTCCGGCCGCTCCTGCAGCTGCTGTGTCGCGTACCGACTGTAGCTGCGGACTGCGGCGGCCCCATCCGGCACCTCGATCAGGACGAGTCCAGTCACCACCATCGCGATGGTGCCGAGCCCGACACGCCCGAGCGCGGTGATGCGCCAGTGGGCGGGAAGCGCCGGCGCGAGCAGCGGGATCTGCAGGTATGTCTTCCACAAAGCAGCCGGGCCGAAGATGGTCCCCAGCGCGTTTGCCTGCGCTGCGGCAAGCGCCAGAACGGCCGTGGGCGGCGTGCCGCCCCGCAGAGTCATGTATTTGGATATCGCCACCGCGGCGATCACGATGTTGTACAGCACGATCGGCACGCCGAACAGGGGAGTCACCAGACGCCTGCTGGTGGCATACAGCGCCTGCAGAACGAACAGGATGGTCGTGAACGGCCACACCCAGGCAACCGGCTGCAGGGCGCGCCCGTACAGGGTCGACGAAGCCGCGACGGCGATGATGGCCGCGGGCGCGACCAGGAGCCCCGCCAGAGCGCTGACCGTGGCGAAACGCCGCGGCGCGAGCCGGTAGCGCGTGATGCGTCCGGCGAGCAGTACGTTCCACGCCAGCATCAGCGCTGAAATGAGAACGTACAAGTGGACGAGTGACGGTATCCGTGCGAGCACGTTCAGAAGTGTAGAAGCGCGCGACCAACGGGAGCAGGTGCGGCGCGCAAGCTAGATGCCGCCGGGGTGAGTGGCAACAACATAGGGCGGGACATAGCTTACGCACGATGAAGAGCGGCGCGCTGCTCACGCTTCCCAACACGGTCTCGCTGTCCCGTTTGGTGCTCGCCGCCGCGTTCATCATCGCTGGCGGGGCATGGCAGCGCGTGCTGCTGATAGCGGCCGCAGGGGCCACCGATTTTCTCGATGGCTGGATCGCCCGGCGGCAGCGGATCGAGTCTCGTATGGGCGCTCTGCTCGATCCGATTGCTGATCGTGCATTTGTCCTGACCGCGGTATCGGTGTACCTGTTCGAATCGCTGATCACGACCACCGAGTTCTTCGTCATCCTGGCGCGTGATCTTGCCACGGCGGTCGGGTTTATCGTCGCGAAGCTGGTGCCCCGGCTGCGGCCAGCAGTATTCGAAGCGCGTCTCCTCGGCAAGTCGGTCACCGTACTGCAACTCGCCTTCCTGATCATCGTGCTGGTGATCCCGGCGCTGAGCGATGCGCTGGTGCTCGCGATCGGTGTCCTGTCAGCAGCGTCGATCGTGGACTACACGCTCGCGCTCTGGCGCGCTCGCGCGCGCTGAGGCTGGTGGCTCCCCGGCGGCGCTGGACCTGCGCGTACACCCTCGCAGCGTCGTTTCTCCTGCTGTGCGGCCCGGCCGATGCAATGGCCCAGACGAGCGACCGCCCGTTTGTCGTGGAGCTGCGGCTGGATGGTCTCGGAGGTGGACGCGACTCACCTGCAGCGGTGCACGCGGGTGTCGGCGTCGCGCGGCGGCTCGGCACGTACGCCCAGCTGGCGCTGATCGGCGGGTTGGGTCCGTCAGAGGACGGTATGAGCGGGCGACTGGAGACGGCCGCGCGCTTCCATCTCGATCCCTTTCGCCAGCGTCGCTGGGGAGCATACGGCGGTGCCGGCGCCGGGGTTCACTGGGCCGACTCGAACGAGCCCTTCCTGCTGGTTCTGCTGGGCGTGGAAGGCCCGCCCCGACGTGGCTGGGCACCTGCGATCGAGCTGGGGCTCTCCCGGGGAGTGCGACTTGGCGTGGCCGTACGTCGTGGAGCGTCAGACCGCCGCTGAGCTGAAAACGCGAACGCCCTCGCTTTTCAGTCAGGCGAGGGCGTCGTCCAGTCGGGGTCCGACGAACGGATCTAGGCCGTCGCGGTCTGGCCCACTTTGGGTGGCCGCACAAAGCGCTCCCCAACGGTGCGGAGCTCGTCCAGCTGCTTATCGTCCAGCTCAGGGTACCGGTCGGCCAGATAGCGCATCGTGTCCTCGAACCACTCGTCATGATGCGCGGGGTCGCTCTCGGTGACTCCGCAATGAATCACGTGATAAAACATCTCATCACGCGCCTGCTCGAACGCCGTCGGCGTCACGCTCGGGCGCGGTTTGCTCCTTCTGCTCATTACCCCTCGGTTCTCAGTGAAGTGGCCATACCACTTAAAGATAGCAAGGAGCGGGCTCAAACGCGCTCTCTTGATCGTGCAAAAGTGAGAACTGATTCACATAGCTGTGCAGGGCTCTCTTCAGGTACGAGCCGGCCAGAGCCATGCATCCGCAGGAGCCGCGCTGAAGGCATGATGTTCACCAGTCGCTCTGGCAGTTTCGGACTGATCGCGCGGTCCTGATCTGCCCAGATGACGAGTGTCGGTGCCTGCACCGCCTGCAGCTCCTCCTCGGTCAGGTCGTCCTCTCGCACGGACCGGCCGAGGCGCAGCAGGTGGTTCGGTCCGTCCTGACCGGCGAAGGGCGCAATGTACCGGGCGATCAGCTCTGATGGCATGTGCTTCGGGTCAGCAACGCCTTCCTCCAGGATCCGACGCAGCAGCGGAGCAGCTCCCAGCACACCGCGGGTCAGGCGGAACGCGAATCGGGCGGTGCTTCGCTGCATCGTCTCAATGTCACGAGCCGGAAGCTCATCCAGCACCGGAGGGTTGATGACCACGAGTCGCTCGACTCGTTCCCTGCGCGTCGCGGCCAGCCGCAGGGCGATCGTACCTCCCAGGTCCACACCGACGAGCACGCCACGTGACACGCGGAGCGCAGTCATCGCCGAATCCACATACTCGGCCTGGGCGGCGACACCGAAATCTGAGTCGAACGGGCGATCAGATTCGCCGTAGCCGAAAAGGTCGAGTGCGAAGGCTGTGTGTCCCGCCTCGGCGAGCTCAGGCGCTACATGACGCCAGAGAAAAGAGGAAGTCGCGAAGCCGTGGAGGAGCACGAAGGCGGTGCCGCCGTGGCCGTACCGCTCCACGTGCATTGAGCCTGGCCCTACCGGAATACGGAGATGATCAGCTTGCACGTGAGTTTGAACGGTTCATAGCTTTGTCGGTACACACTCCCGCAAAGTCGAGCTTACATGGCAGCCAATCCCTCAGGCGGGCGCCGATCCAGGCGCGCCCGTCCTGCATCAACCCGGCCAAACTCGTTCTACCTGATCCTCGGCGCAATTGCGCTGGTCGGAGTAGCCGGTCTGGCGTACGTGGCGCTTCGGCCCGAGGCAGCCCTCGCCCCTCCGCGGGAGCTCCCGGCTGATCTCGCCGAACTCGGACCGGCGCAACCCTACGTCAAGGGCGACACGAACGCGCCTGTACAGATCCACGAATTCGCCGATTTCGAGTGTCCAGCCTGCGCCCGTTTCGCAGTGATTACCGAGCCGGATGTGCGAACCCGAATAATAGACGCGGGTCGCGCGAGCCTGAGCTACTACGACCTGCCGCTCCCGCAACACCTGCACAGCTATCCAGCCTCGCATGCCGCGGCGTGTGCGGACGAACAGGGGCGCTTCTGGGAGATGCACGACAAGATCTACGAGGCACAGGACGCATGGCGTACGGGCCGTACCAACAATCCGCGCGGCGTCTTCCGCGACCTGGCTCGCTCCATCGGGCTAAATCTCAATCAGTGGGAAGAGTGCTACGACTCCCAGAAGTACCAGAGGCGTATCGACGCGAATCACGCCGAAGCGATTCGCCGGCAGATCAGCTCCACGCCCAGCTTCATCGTGAACGGCCGTGTGCTCCCTGGTGCTGTGAGCTTCGATGAGCTGAACAGGGCGGTGACTGAGGCGGCTGAGGCTCGGCAGTCAGGCGATACCGCGAGGTGAACAAGCGGAGGACGATAGCGGCCCTCGCCCTGGCGGGGATTTTCGTCGCGCTCTACCTCACGCTGACCCGGCTTGGTGTCATCGGCGGCGGTGCACTCGTGTGCACAGTAGGCTCATGCGACATTGTGAACGCAAGCCGTTGGGCGACCTTTCTCGGACTGCCGGTGGCAGTGTGGGGTCTCGGGTACTACGTGGTGACCTTCGGTACGGCGATCGTCTCGCTCCAGGAGCGGTTCGCCAACTCGATGCAGCTCTCGCGCGCACTGCTCTTCCTCGGCGCGACGGGGTTTCTCTTCTCCGCGTGGCTCACATATCTCGAGCTGTTCGTGATCCGCGCGATCTGCCAGTGGTGTGTGGTGTCGGCGGTGCTCGCGACGGGGATCTTTGTGGCGAGCCTGCTGGATTACAGAGAACTGCAGCAACCAGCGATGAGCGATTAGCGGAAAGGACTGCGGTTCCGCATTTCGCCAACAGGTCAGCTGCTGAGAGCTGCCAGCTGGCAGCTAACTCTGGCAGTTAGCCCCTGTGGTAGCTCCTCTGCCGTGCCGCCGCATCTTCCAGTCGAAGTTTCGGCTTGACCTCCTGATCCTCGTACCCTTCCGCCCGCGCACGACGCCGGAATGGCACGAGATCACGGCCCAGCTGCACCAGCGCACGCGTGGCGACCGTACCCGCCAGCGGCTCCGGGATCCCCATCACCCTGATGTACGCGTCGATGGCGCGGTCGAACGACATGTCTTCCGCCAGCGTGTCCACGAACATCAGCGCGTTGTCCACGTGCGCCCGAATGATCGTCTCCTCCGCACGTGCATGGGACAGCTTCAGCCGCCGCTCGGCATTCGGATTGAGCTTGCGTCCGAATATGGATTCTGGGAACAGACGACTCAGGAACATTCGCGATCTCCGGTTCTGGCGACCCCGAGCAACGCACGCTTCGCGCCAGTCAGTTAACCCTCCTTATCCTCGTACTGTTCCTTCAGCGCGGCTACCACGTTCGGATCGGCGAGCGTCGTCGTGTCCCCGAGGGCCCGCCCTTCGGCGACATCCCGCAGCAGCCGGCGCATGATCTTCCCCGACCTGGTCTTGGGCAGGTCTGCGGAGAAGAGTATGTCGTCGGGGCGCGCTATGGCGCCGATCTTTTCGGCTACGAAGTCGCGCAGCTCGTCGCGCAGCGCGGGACTCGGTTGACGGCCTTCCCGCAGCGTCACGAACGCGGCGACTGCCTGCCCCTTCAGCTCATGCTCCTTGCCGACGACAGCCGCTTCCGCAACGGCCGGATGCTCTACCAGCGCGGACTCCACCTCCATCGTGCCGATCCGGTGGCCGGCCACGTTGAGTACGTCGTCCACCCGCCCGAGTATCCAGTAGTAGCCGTCGTCGTCGCGCTTCGCGCCGTCGCCGGGGAAGTAGAGATCGGGCCGGTCAGGCCACTTCGTGAAGTATGTCTCCACGTATCGATCGGGATCGCCCCAGATCGTGCGAAGCATCGACGGCCAGGGTTTCGTCAGGGCCAGGAGGCCACCACCGACCGGGATCACTTCGCCGGTGCTGTCCAGCAACTCGGCGAAATACCCTGGGAGTGGCTTTGTGGCACTGCCCGGCTTGGTCTCGGTGATCCCCGGCAGCGGAGAGATCACGATCGCCCCCGTCTCCGTCTGCCACCACGTGTCCACGATCGGGCAGCGATTGCCCCCGATGTGCTCCTGGTACCACATCCATGCTTCAGGGTTGATCGGCTCCCCCACCGAGCCGAGCAGACGGAGTCGCGAAAGGTCGTGCTTCGCGGGATGCTCCTTCCCCCACTTCATGAAGGCGCGGATCGCGGTCGGCGCTGTGTACAGGATGGTCACGCCGTGCCGTTCGCAGATGTCCCAGAAGCGGTCCTTCTCGGGCCAGTCAGGTGCGCCCTCGTACATCACGCACGTGGCGCCGCAGGCGAGCGGCCCATACACGATGTAAGAATGGCCGGTCACCCAGCCCACGTCCGCTGTGCACCAGAAGACGTCCTCGTCGCGCAGATCGAAGACCATCTTCGTCGTCGCCGCCACACCGGTGAGGTAGCCGGCGGTCGTGTGCACGATCCCTTTCGGCTTGCCGGTAGTTCCTGAGGTGTAGAGGATGTACAGGACGTCTTCGGCGTCCATCGCCTCGGGCTCGCAGCCTATCTTCGCCGTGCGCATCAGGCGGTGCCACCAGTGGTCGCGCCCTTCCTGCATCTCGGCGAATGCTTCGTCGCCCTCAGCGCCCGCGCGCCTGCGAACGACCACCACGTTCTCGATTGACGGGCATTCCGCGACGGCGCGATCGGCGTTGCGCTTGAGCGGGACAACCTGACCACGGCGGTAACCGCCGTCGGCGGTGATCAGAAGCTTGCATTCCGCATCGTTGATCCGATCACGCAGCGACTCAGGAGAGAAGCCACCGAACACGACCGAGTGGATCGCGCCAATCCGTGCGCAGGCGAGCATCGAGATCGCCGCTTCGGGGATGAGCGGAAGGTAGATCGCAACGCGGTCGCCGCGTTTCACGCCGAGCGAGCGCAGCACGTTGGCGAACTTGGTGACCTCGACGTACAGCTCCCAGTAAGTGAGAGTTCGGCGGTCTCCCGGCTCTCCTTCCCAGACAAGGGCTGCCTTGTTGCGGCTGGCAGACCGGATGTGCCGGTCCACGCAGTTCACCGCCACATTCAGTGTTCCGCCGGTGAACCACTTCGCGTGCGGAGGCTCCCATTCGAGCGCCGTCTTCCACGGGGTGATCCACTCGAGCTCGCCAGCGCGCTCTGCCCAGAAGCTCTCGAAGTCATTCGCGGCGGTCTCGTATACGGCCGGCTCGCGAAACTGAGCCGAAGCGCGGAAATCCTCGGGCGGGGGAAACTTCCGGTGTTCCTGGAGGAGGACGTCAATATCAGCCATGACCTAATCTGGCCACTCAGGAGGGGTGGGGGAATCGGGCGCACTGCACAACTCTCCGGTTGCGGCTGGATCCGAGCTGCTGCCTGCGGGGCGTGAGCCCGAATGCTCTCACAGCCTTACTTTCCTTCTGAATACCAACCGCGAATAAGAGGGAGGGACTGATGAAGCTGCGGTATCTCGGTTTGGCGCTCGTTGCCGGCGCTTGTGCGACCACCAGCTCGCTGCCGATTGCGAGCGAGCAGGATACGTTCTGGCGTAATCTGGCGTCGCTGTGCGGCCAGGCGTTCGAGGGACGCATTGTGCACTCATCGCCGGGCGACACTTCCATGGCGAACCAGCGCCTCGTGATGCACGTACGCGAGTGCTCCGATGAGGAGATCCGCGTCCCCTTCCACGTGGGCGATGACCGCTCGCGGGAGTGGGTTTTCACGCGCACAAACACCGGGCTCCGCCTGAAGCACGATCACCGGCACGAGGATGGACAGCCGGACAGCGTCACGATGTATGGCGGCGATACGCGCGCGCGGGGCGAGAGCTGGAGACAGAGCTTTCCCGCTGACGCGCATACCGCGTCGATGAACCCGCTCTATCAGACGAACGTCTGGACAGTGGAGCTGCGTCCCGGGCAGAGCTACATCTACGATCTGGAACGGATCGGCACCGACAGGCGCTTTCGCGTCGACTTCGATCTCACGCGTCCGGTTGCGGCACCTCTACCGCCGTGGCGAGTGCAGTGACACCGCCCTCTGCTGCGGTCCATGGGACCGCGGAGGCGACGCCGGCGAGCGTGACGGATCCGGTCAACGCGAGAATTCTCGCGGTCTCGGAGGACCGCCTCGCAGGTTTCGTCGAGGAGCCGTTCGCCGAGATCGCGCGGCTGGTGGAAATCGAGGAAAGCGTAGTGCTCGAGCGGTTGCGGGCGATGCATGCCGCTGGAACGATCCGTCGCATCCGCCAGACGCTGATGGCGAACAATCTCGCACCCGGTGCACTGGTCGCGTGGCGCGTTCCTCCCGATCTGCTCGATGCAGCGTTTGAGTTCATGGTCCGGGAGGATCCGTTCTCGGGACACGTTGTGATCCGCTCCACCGACGCGGAAACGCCTGGCTCGGCGTACCGCCTGTGGACCACGCTGAAGGTTCCGCAGGGGTTCTCGGTCGAACGACATTGTGAGTTGCTGCGCGACTGGATCGGGGCGGAGGCGTTCCGTGTGATGCCGGCGAAGAAGCTGTTCACCCTGGGCGTAGGACACGTGCGCAGGCGCGACGTGGCGCCCGGCAGCCGGAGCGACGTGCCGGGCGCCGTGCTGAGCACTGACGTGCAGCAGCTCACACCGCTGGAGTGGCGGGTGCTCGAACCGCTCAAGCGGGAATTCACGGAGGACGAGATCGCGCCCGGGCCCTGGGCGCGAAGAGCAGCGGAAGCAGGGCTCACACTCGGCGAATTCGCCGACGCCGCGCGCGGCCTGCAGAGCCGCGGTGTGCTGGGGAGGTTCTCCACCTTCCTCGAGCATGTGAAGCCGACGGCCGGCGGAGTGCGCGTGACCCGGTACAATGCGCTGTTCCACTGGCGGGTTCCCGAGGGTCGCGAGATCGACGCCGGTCGCGAGGTGGGCCGCCACCACATCATCACGCACGCGTACTGGCGGGAAGGAGGGCCCGAGTTCGCCAATGTCAACGTGATGGCGGTGGCGCACGGGATGGAGAAACCGGCGGTGCTGGAGCACAAGGCAGCAATTGACGCACACCTGGCCGAAGCCTCGATCCCCGTCCTGTACACCAACGTCTTCTGGGGCGGACGGAGCGAGATAAAGCCCTCCGAGATCCTTCCGTCGGAGTACGAGCGGTGGTGCGGCGCACAGGGCGTTGATCCGGACGCCATGCGTGGCTAACGGTGTCGTGTTTCTCGTCGGTGCGGGTCCTGGTGATCCGGGCCTGCTCACGGTGCGCGCCCGTGAGCTGATCGACAGTGCCGACGTGATCGTGTACGACGCGCTCGTGCCGATGGAGATCATCAGCGACGCCGGAGAAGGCCCGTCGCCGCCGGAGCTTTACTACGTCGGGAAGCGTGGCGGCGACAAACGTTCCGCATCGCAGTCAGACATCTGCGCACTGCTTGTGGAGCTGGCCAGACAGGGGAAGCGCGTCGTCCGGCTGAAGGGCGGCGATCCATTCGTCTTTGGCCGTGGCGGAGAGGAAGCGCAGGCGCTGTTCGATGCCGATGTCCCCTTCGAGGTCGTTCCGGGTGTGACAGCTGGAATAGCTGCACCCGCGTATGCGGGGATTCCGGTGACCCACCGCGGCCGATCAACGTCGGTGACGCTCGTGACCGGGCATGAGGATCCCGGGAAAGGTGGCGGGCAGACTGACTGGGGCGCGCTCGCGCGGCTCGCCGGCAGCGGCGGTACGGTCGTAGTGTACATGGGTGCAAAGACGCTGCCGACGGTAGTGCGGTCGCTTCTTGCTGGCGGGCTGGATCCGCACGTACCGGCTGCTGCTGTATCGCGCGGAACCCACAGCCGGCAGCAGACAGTAGTCGCCACAGCCGGGACCATTGTGGACGAAATAGCCCGGTCCGGGGCGACAGCCCCGATGGTTGTCGTCTTCGGCTGGACCGTTCCTCTCCGCGACGAGCTCGCGTGGGTCGAGCAGCGGCCGTTGTTCGGCAAGACTGTCGTCGTCACGCGCGCCACGCAGCAGGCGGGTACGCTCAGCCGTCAGCTTCGCGAGACGGGCGCACGGGTGATGGAGATGCCTGCGACAAAAGTTGCGCGTCTCGACAGCGCGGGACTGCAAACCGCCATCGCCCGGCTGCAGGAATATCAGTGGGTCGTGTTCACCAGTCAGAATGCAGTCAACATTTTCTGGGAGCAGTTGCTGGCGGCGTCGCGCGACGCCCGCGCTCTCGCTGGAATCCGGGTCGCGGCAGTCGGGCCCGGGACGGCCGGCGCGCTGCTCTCGCACGGGATTATCGTGGACGTGGTGCCGGAGAGGTTCGTCGCCGAAGGGCTGCTTGACGCGCTGCGCGAACGGAGCGGGGTGGAAGAGGCGAACGTGCTGTACGTGACCGCCGAGGGCGCACGCGACGTGCTGCGCCCGGGACTGGAAGAGCTCGGGGCCCGTGTGGAGGTGGTGCAGGCGTATCGGTCCGTTCGTGACGGGCGCGGCGCCGAACGGCTCCGTCGCGAGCTGGAGCGCGGCGGCATCAGCTACGTAACGGTGACCTCCGCGTCAGCGGTGAAGGCTTTCGTGGAGCTCGTCGGGGAAGAGGCGGCGCGCAGGGCGCGACTGGTGTCGATCGGTCCCGTAACGAGCTCCGCCGCGCGGGAAGCAGGGCTGGACGTGGTCGCCGAAGCGGAGGAGGCCACGATGGACTCGCTCGTCCGGGCACTCACACGCGCCGGGTAGCAGCGTCGGCTCATCAACAGCTGCTTGCGGCGTGATCCGCATCGGCACACGTGCGTCCGATCTGGCCGTCCTGCAGGCCCGAATTGTCGAGCGCGGTCTGGTCGCGTCCGGAGCCGAATGCGAGCTGGTCACCATCCGCACGACCGGTGACAAGCGCAATGCAGAGCCATTCGCCGAGCTTGGAGCGAAGGGGCTGTTCACGAAGGAGCTCGAGACCGCGCTGCTCCGAAAGAAGGTCGATTGCTGCGTGCACTCGCTGAAGGACCTGCCCACCGCCCCCGCCGACGGGCTGGAGATTGCCGTCATCCTGGAGCGCGCAGATCCCCGTGATGCACTGGTCGTCGCGCACGTAACACAGGCGTCGAGTCTGGCTGAGCTTCCCGCCGGATCGAGGGTGGGAACGTCCAGTCTTCGCCGGCGGTCGCTCCTCCGCAACGTGCGAGCTGACCTGGAAGCCGTGGAGTTGCGTGGCAACGTCCCGACGCGGTTGAAGAAGCTCGACTCGGGTACCGTGCACGCCGCGATTCTCGCCGCGGCCGGGCTGATCAGGCTGGGCGCGCAGCAACGGATCGCGGAGTGGCTCGATCCTCCAGAATGGCTACCGGCACCCGGACAGGGAGCCATTGCCGTGCAGGTGCGCTCAGGCGACAGCCGCACGCGCGACCTGCTTCAGAGTCTGCATCATGTCCCAACGGATATCGCGGTGCGCGCTGAGCGCTCCCTCCTGGCCGGTCTGGAGGGCGGCTGCCAGGTGCCGATCGGCGCGCTCGCCATGCAGATGCGGGACGGCCTCACGTTGCATGCTTTCATCTCGGATCTGCACGGCCGGCAGCTGCTGCGCGGCTCGACGATAGTGGACGAGCGCGATCCTGAGCGCGCGGGTGCGGCGCTCGCGGCGGACCTTCGGGCGCGTGGTGCCGGGTCGCTCCTGGCCGAGTTGCGTGGCGCGGACCAGGTGCCCGCCCCGCAACCGGAGTAGTTTTTCGCCGATGTCCGAGTTTCCACTCTCGAGACCACGGCGGCTCCGGCGCACCGCGCCACTGCGCGCGCTGTTCCGCGAGACCCGACTGTCTCCAGGCCAGCTCGTGCTGCCCCTTTTTGTTCGCACGGGGAACGGGGTTCGTCGCGAGGTGGCTTCGATGCCGGGGGTGGCTCAGACATCGGTGGACGAGATGATGCGCGATGCTGAAAGCGCCGCGCGCGCCGGATTGGGTGGTGTGATGCTTTTCGGCGTCCCTGATTCGAAGGACGCCACCGGTACGGGTGCCTGGGACGAGCAGGGCGCTGTGCAGCAGGCGGCACGGGCGCTGAAGAGCGAGTTCCCCGGGCTCGTGGTAATGACCGACGTGTGCATGTGCGAGTACACCGATCACGGCCACTGCGGAGTGCTGCGTGACGGAGAGGTGGATAACGACGCCACGCTCGAGCTGCTGGCGCGAACGGCCGTATCGCAGGCAGCAGCCGGTGCGGACGTCGTCGCGCCAAGCGACATGATGGATGGCCGGGTGCTGGCCATCCGCGAGGCGCTCGACGATGCCGATCTTGGAAGCACCGTGGTGCTGAGCTATGCGGTGAAGTACGCGTCTGCTTTCTATGGTCCGTTCCGGGAGGCCGCCGAGTCAGCGCCCCGGTCCGGCGATCGAAGGGCATATCAGATGGATTCTGCCAACTCGGACGAGGCGATCCGGGAGGTTCTGACGGACATCGGTGAGGGCGCGGACGCCGTGATGGTCAAACCGGCTGGTCCGTGCCTCGACATTATCTCTCGCGTGCGCCGCGAGATAAGCTTCCCGCTGGCCGCTTACCAGGTGAGCGGAGAGTACGCCATGATGCAGGCCGCAGCAGCCCGCGGCTGGCTTGAGCTGGAGAAGGTGATGATAGAGTCTCTGTTGGCGATCCGCCGCGCGGGCGCCGACGTGATCGTGACGTACTTTGCCCGTGAAGCAGCAGGATTCCTCACCGAAGGCATGGACCGCGACCCCAAACCCGATCCCTCATGACAGCGCCGCAGCCAGCGAGCCACACCGACGAAATGAAGCCCCACGGACGCGTCGCACGGTTCATCGATCTGGTCGAACGGGGGGGGAACAGGCTCCCGGACCCGATCACTCTCTTCGTTCTGCTCGCCGTGATGGTCGTGGTGATCTCGTGGATTGCGGCGAGAGCAGGCGTGACGGCGGTGCACCCGGCAACGGGTGAGGCCGTCGGAGTTGTGAACCTCATGTCGTTCGAGGGACTGCGCCGCATGCTGACTGGCGCCGTCGGCAACTTCACCGCATTCCCGCCACTCGGTCTGGTCATCGTCGTCATCATCGGCATCGCCGTAACGGAACGCAGCGGGCTGATAGGCGTGGCGTTGAAGCGGCTAGTCACCGCGGTCCCTCCATCTCTGCTCACGATGACCGTCGTGTTCGCGGGGGTGATGAGCAGCATGGCGGTGGACGCGGGCTACGTGGTGCTCGTGCCGCTTGGCGCGATGATTTTCGCGGCAGTCGGCCGGCATCCGCTGGCCGGTTTCGCGGCCGGTTTCGCCGGTGTCTCGGGTGGATTCAGCGCCAACCTGCTGATCACCTCCCTGGACCCGCTGCTCGCCGGAATCTCGACGGAGGCGGCGCGCCTGATCGATCCGGTTTATGAGGTCAACTCGACGGCGAACTACTACTTCATGATTGCGTCCGTGTTTCTGCTCACGGCGGTCGGTACGTGGGTCACGGCCAAGTTCGTGGAGCCGCGCCTTGGCAGGTGGGACAGCTCGCAGGCGGGTGAGTTGCTGCCGCCTGACACCGGCGCGATCACTGAGCAGCAGCGGAAGGGACTCTTCGCCGCGGGGATCGCCCTGGTCGCGATGCTGGCGCTGTTCGCCCTCATGGTCGTTCCGTCCGGCGCGCCCCTGCGGGACCCGGAGGCAGCAGGGGCGGAGTTCCTCGTGCAGCGCATCCGGCCGTTCTTCGACAGTATCGTGACGCTGATAATGGTCATGTTCCTCGTCATCGGGCTTGCATACGGGATCGTGGCCGGCACCATCCGTTCTGACAGGGACGTGGCGCGCATGTCGTCGGAAGGGGTGGCGATTCTGGGGTCCTACATCGTGCTGGCGTTCGCCGCAGCACAGTTCATCGCGTACTTCAACTGGTCGAACCTTGGGCTGATACTTGCAATCAATGGAGCGTCCGCGCTGCGGGCTGTGGGGTTCACCGGATTGCCGCTGCTTCTCTCGTTCGTGATCGTGGCGGGATTCATCAACCTGTTCATCGGCAGCGCCTCCGCGAAATGGGCGGTGATGGCTCCCGTGTTCGTGCCGATGTTCATGCTGACCGGGTACTCGCCCGAAGTCGTGCAGGTCAGTTATCGCGTTGGTGACTCCGTCACGAACATCATCACGCCGCTCATGCTGTACTTTCCGGTCATACTCGTGTTCGCTCAGCGGTACGATCGCCGTGCGGGACTCGGAACGATCGTCTCGCTGATGCTGCCGTATTCAGTGGCCTTCTTCATCGGGTGGATCGTCATGATGGCCATATGGCTGCTTGCGGGCTTTCCGCTCGGTCCGGGCGCTCCGGTGGACTACATACCTGGCGGCCTCACCGGCTCGCCCGCCGGGCCCTGACGGTGTCGCAAGCCGCGATGGCGCGAGCCGCCGCACCGCTGGCAGTTGTCGTCGCTGCCGTTGCGCTGGCGTGCGGTACTCAGCCGGAAGAGCGTGCACCTGGTGCCGATACCACTGCGCTGGTCGCACCGCCGCCGCCGGTTCCGGACGTCATCGCGATTCAGCACGACCGCGATTTCGAGCTCACGGGAGACACCATACCGGAGACGGTGCGTGTTCGCGGCACGGGCAACAGCTACGACTCGCTCGACGTGCGCCTCGAGGTACGGGCGCGTGATGGGACGGTTCTGTACGTGGATCGGTGGTCTTCACAGCTTTATTTCGTGTACGAGGATCGGGCGCAATTTTCCGACGCAGAAGTCCTGCGCCGGGTGCGCGCACATCTGCAGCGGCTCGTGCACGACAGCTCCTACTTCGACCCGCGCTCTGGCAGGCAGCGCAGGCCGATCTTCCAGGTTGACCGGGATCACGTGGCATACTCGGTGGCCGAGCGTGACTGGCGCGACGAACATGGTGTTGCCGACACTACCCGGCTCGAGCCGGAGGCGCACAGCGAGATCCGTGCAGCAGACGCGTCAGCTGAGCGCGTCGCGGGTCTGGTCTCGGAGTTGAATATGGTACCGTCGTTCACGTATTACGCCGGAGGCGAGGCCAACTACACGATTGCGTGGAGCCCCTCCGAGCGCAGGTTTTTCACTGTCAGAGCATGCTGCTGAGGATCGCGGCCGGGGTTTGAGATGAGAGAGCAGGTTATGGATGGTGGACGCCGGAAGGCGACGTTCGCAGCAGGCTGCTTCTGGGGCGTCGAAGCGGCTTTTCGAAATACGGAGGGTGTGACCGGGACCAGGGTCGGCTACGCCGGCGGCCATACACAGAACCCGACCTACGAGCAGGTCTGCTCGGACACGACCGGTCATGCTGAAGCGGTGGAGGTCGAGTATGACCCTGTCCGCGTCAGCTACGAGGATCTTCTGAGGGTCTTCTGGGAGAACCACGACCCGACCCAGCGGAACAGGCAGGGCCCGGACGTGGGCTCGCAGTACCGATCCGCTGTCTTCTGGCACGGCGACGACCAGCGCAGGACCGCGGAGCAGTCGAAAGCGGCAGAGGAAGCCTCGGGAAGACACTCCCGCGCGATCGTTACGGAGATCGTCGAGGCGACTCCGTTTTACGAGGCTGAGGACTACCATCAGCAGTATCTCGAGAAACGCGGACTGGCGACCTGTCGGATTCTCTGACCACGGACGGCTCAGACCGCACAGAACCAGTCAGGACGGTGGGACGCGCCAATCGCTGGCACGCCTGTACCGGCCGCCGGCGCTACGGCCAGCGCCTTGCAAGTAATGCAGCGTGACTCACTCGGGGGCCGCAATGCCGGACACGAACGACCACACGCGGGCAGCTGCGCCGGCGGTGGGGGATCGGCGGCACACCCGCGGGGGGAGCCTTGACGGCTTGACCGTACGGGACGCTGATCTGGAACCGAAGCGCGGCATCCGGTACGTCGCCTGGCTGTTCAAGACGATCGCCGTGCTGCTGCTGGCCGTTATGGTGACCGAGCTCGCTATCGCGCTCACCGACCCTGCTTCGGCCGGCGCAGGGATGCTCCTTGGCGAGTCAGTGAGGCTTCTGGCGCTTGCCGGATTGCTCTGGGGCGCGGCCGATCTGGCGCTGATGCTCATCCAGTCGCACTATGACCTGAGGGCGACCCGGATTCTCCTGGCGCGGCAGAACGCGCTCATGGAGCGGGTGGCCGGCGCGCAGGAGGAGCCAGCCACGGCGACCGGGAAGGAGCCGGCGATGCATTTGCACCGGGAGGGGCGTTGACTACGAGCAAGGAAACGAACTGGATGGACCACCCGGTGCTGAGGCGCCTGGTCCATGAGATCAACGGCCTGTCCCTCGCCGAGCGGATCACGATCGTCAAAGGCCTTGTACCTGCGATTGCCGACGAGCTATCGGACCGCGAATACGACGGCTTCGTGGAGGCCATACGGCTCAAGGGCGAGCGCTTCCACGAAGCGCAGTCGCATCCGGGCGAGGGTCGGTCGAGCAGGACCGTGCCGGGCGAGAGGGATCTCGAACGCCGGTAGCGGAGGTCGGTTGCAGGGAGCGCCGACCCGGCGTATAGCTCTGTAACCGCCGGGCACCGTAAGCCGTAGGGTTACTCGTCCCTCAACTCCGGGTGACTCATGGCTGACAATCACGGCACAAAGGCCGTACGTGCAGGAATTTCCTTCGGCTCGGCACTCGCTATCGCGATCTCGTGGAGCACCCACCACTCGATACTGTGGGCGATACTGCACGGAGTTCTCTCGTGGCTCTATGTCATTTACTATGCGCTTACCAGATGAACACGGCTGGCGCTGGATCGGTCGCGGTCCAGCAAGCGGCCTGCGACTCACCACCAACAACCGATGCGCTACCGAAGCTTTCCCGGCACTGACGTCACTGCGAGCGAGATCGGCTTCGGTACCTGGACTCTGTCCACCGGGTGGTGGGGGGAGAAGAGCGACGACGAGGCCGTGGTTCTTCTGCGCGAGGCGCTCGATGAACGCGGGATCACCTTCTACGACGCGGCTGACGCGTACGGCAACGGCCGCAGCGAGTGGCAACTGGCCGAAGCATTCAGGGGCCGTCGGGACGAAGTGGTGTATGCCACCAAGGTCGGGTACGACATCTACGACGAGGAGGCGGCCCGCACGCGCCGCGGCCAGTCGGAGCTGCCGCAGAGGTTTGAGCGCGAATTTCTGCGTCATGCCGTAGAGCAATCGCTCCGCCGCCTCGAGACGGACCGCATCGATGTCCTCCAGCTGCACAACGTCAAGATGGAGCACATCCGCGACCCCGCGGTGTGGGAGGCGCTGCGCGAACTGAAGCGGGAAGGGAAGATCCGCGTCTGGGGTGCGGCGTTCGGACCGGCCATCGGCTGGCTGTACGAATCAGTCGAGCTGTGCGAACGCGAGTCGGATATCGGCACTATCCAGATGATCTGGAACGTGCTGGAGCAGCACCCCGGTTCAGCGATGATCGAGGCGGCGCGCGAGCATGCACCGAACTGCTGCTTCAACGTGCGCGTGACCCACGCCTCCGGGATGCTCGAAGGGCACTATACCGAGGACACGGTCTTCGCGGACAACGACCATCGGCGTCACCGGCCGCGTTCCTGGCTGATCAACGGCCTGCAGAAGATCCGCACGCTCGATTTCCTGACCGAGCGGATGACGCTCGGGCAGGCCGCGCTGAAATGGCTGCTCGCCGAGCCGCTGGTCGTGACCACGCTGCCGAACGTGTATGATGCAACTCAGCTCGCGGAGTTTGCGGCAGCGAGTGAGCTGCCGGATCTGAGCAGCGAGCAGCTGGAGCGCGTGGCGGAACTCGCCGCGCGCAACTTCGGGGTGGACGAGGAGCCGATGCGGTACAAGGGAACCATGGAGCGGGCCGCGGCGTCATGAGGACCGGGGAAGTCAGGACGCTGGGTGAGCTGGTTGACCGCGTTACACCCGAGCATCCTGACAAGGCTACCGGTCGCTGGCGCGATACCGGCGTGTACCGTGGCTCGCCAACGGCGCCGCGGCAACTGCTAACCAGCCTCGACCGGCTCGGTGGAGAGAATCCGCCGCACACCAAGGCTGACCTGGAAGCGCACATCCTCCGGAATTTCGCCCGCTACTCCCGTCCGCATTTTCCCACCGCGCCGACAAACGACTGGGAGCTTCTGGTCGCCGCGCAGCACCACGGCGTTCCTACGCGGCTTCTCGACTGGACCTACTCTCCGTTCGTCGCAGCTCACTTCGCCACGCTGCCGTACCGCGCGCGCGGCGATGAGCGTGATCGTGCGGTCTGGCGCCTCGACTGGCAGGCGCTGCATCGCAGGTTTGGTCTTCCCGAGCTGGCGCTTCTCATCACAGACCTCGAGCGGGAGCTGGGTGGCTCAGTGCCGTTCACCCCGTGGCGATTGTTCGAGGGCCGTTCCGAGCGCGACTTCGCCTGCATGCTGGAGCCGCCATCACTCGACGCGCGGATAATCGCCCAGGCGGCAGTCTTCACGCTGTGCACCGACACGTCGCGGCCCTTTGATGTTTTCCTGGAGGGACACGGACTCGCCGACGCTCTCACGAAGTTCGTCATACCGGCCGCGGACGTGAGCCGCATTCGCGATCAGCTGGATCTGGTTGCGATCGACGAACGCCGCCTCTTCCCCGACCTGGATGGTCTCGCCGCGCAGCTGAGACGGTATTACTCGTGAGTCGCGGACTCGGCGGCGCGCTGATCGTGGTCGGGCTGGTGCTGATTCTGCTCGGTGGGCTGGCCTGGGTGGGGATGCTGGGATGGTTCGGCCGGCTTCCCGGCGACATCAGGCTGGAACGCGGAGCTACCCGTATTTACGTGCCGCTCGTCTCGATGCTGATCGTGTCGCTCCTGATCAGCCTGGCCGCATACCTGTTCCGGCGCTGAGCCCGTGTCCGACAGCCTTTCACTCCGACTGCGTGTTCTCCCCGGTGCCCGGCGCGACGAGATCGCCGGCTGGTACGGCGACGCGGTCAAGGTGCGGTGTCAGGCACCAGCGCTCGATGGCCGCGCGAACGAGGCGGTTACTGAATTCCTCGCCGACGTACTCGGCCTGAGGCGCGCCGATGTCACACTCGTTCACGGACTGCGAGGCCGCGATAAAGTCGTCGAGGTCCGGGGGCTCACCGCCGGGGAACTGTACGCGCGCCTCGGTATTCCTGCTCCGGCATCGCGGGCTTGACCTCGAAACGTTCCCGCTCCGCTCTGATGGCGGCGCGCAGTGCTGCTGCCCGCCCGTCCGTCCGTACCGAGATCTCCTCCGGCGGCGTCGTGTACCGCAATCGCGCCGGACGCACCGATGTCGCACTGATCTCAGTGGGCGCTCCGGCGCGGTGGCAGCTGCCGAAAGGGCTTGTTGAACACGGCGAGAAGCCCGACGAGACCGCCGTCCGCGAGGTCCGCGAGGAGGCCGGTGTGCAATCGACCATTGTCGCTCCCCTGGATCGGATCGGCTACTGGTACCAGCGTAGCGAGAACGGAGCGCGTGTCCGCGTGCGCAAGTTCGTACACTTCTACCTGCTCCGGTATCGCTCCGGTAACGTAAGGCAGCACGACAACGAAGTCCTGGAGGCACGGTGGGTGCCTCTGGAGGATGCCGCGGGGATGCTCGCTTTCGCCAGCGAGCGCGCTGTGCTCGCCGAAGCCGCGCGGAAGCTCAGAGGCGAGCGGGACCGCTAGCGCGTCGCTTTCTTGTCGTAGGTCGGCCGCACGGCACCGTGGTCCACCGGTTCCGGTGGCGTGCGCAGGAAGAGGAACTCGTACAGCAGTGCCGCCACCGCCCCGCCTATGAGCGGGCCGATCCAGAAGATCAGCTGCGCCTCGTACACGCCGCTTGCTACCGCCGGCCCGAAGGAGCGCGCGGGGTTGAGCGACGCGCCTGTCAGTGGCCCGATGGCAAGGATTCCAGCCGTCAGCGTGAGTCCGATCGCGAACCCCCCGACCTTCGGCGCCTTGGGATCCACAGCGGTCCCGAATACCGCGAGCACCAGGAAGAACGTCGCGATTGCCTCGAGGATGATCGCCTGAGTGCCGGTGATGTCGAGCGAGACCGCCTGACCTCCGCCCCGAGTGGCTTCGAAGAGTGCTATAGGGAACGTCGCCTTGAGCGCGTATGCTGCGGCCATGGCGCCGATCAGCTGACTCACGATGTACAGTCCGCCCATCATCGCCTCGATCCGCCTGGTCAGGAGGAACCCCAGTGTCACCGCCGGGTTGAAGTGCCCGGAGATGCGCATGAGCGCGGTGACCATCACCGCCAGGATCAGCCCGTGCGCGAACGCCACCTCCATCAGACCGCCGGGAGCGTTGGGCCCGAACGTGACCATGATCGCCGCGCCGCCCACGAAGACGAGCGCGAACGTCCCTATGAACTCGGAAACGAAGTGGCGAATCGCATCCCGCATGCAGCCTCCGTGGTGCGCGGCAGGACCGCGCGGTAGCTACGACGATGTGTCCGTTGTACTCAACTCTGCTGACGCAGCACCAGCGCGGCGTTGATGCCGCCGAAACCGAACGAGTTCGACATCACACACCCCGCGCGCTTCTCCCTGCCGTCGCCGGCAAGGTAGTCAAGATCGCAGGCGTCGTCCGCTTCGGTAAGATTCACCGTAGGCGGCAGCCACCCCCGCTGCATCGCCAGTGAGCATATCGCGACCTCAATCGCGCCCGACGCGCCAAGCGCGTGGCCATAGTATCCCTTCGTACCACTCAGTGCCATGCGGCCAGCGTGCTCTCCGAAAACCGACTTCACGGCCAGTGTCTCGGTCGGATCGTTGAGTGGCGTCGAACTGCCGTGCGCGTTGATGTACTCGACTTCGCCCGGTGAGACATGTCCGTCTTCCAGCGCCAGGCGCATTGCTCTGGCCGCCTGCGCGCCGTCGGGCAGCGGGGCAGTCATGTGATACGCGTCGTTGGTCGTGCCGTAGCCGAGAACTTCTCCATAGATGAGTGCTCCCCTCGCTTGCGCCCGCTCGTACTCCTCAAGGACCACGACGGCAGAACCCTCACCCATGACGAATCCGTCGCGCCGCTTGTCAAACGGACGGGACGCGCGTTCCGGCTCGTCGTTCGCCGTGGACATTGCGCGTATGAGCGCAAAGGCGCCGAAGCAGAGCGGAGCGAGCGGCGCTTCGGCACCGCCGCAGACCATGATGTCCGCGTAGCCGTCGCGGATCTGGCGGAACCCTTCGCCAACGGCGATGGTGCCGGATGCGCAGCTCATGGAGTTGGTCGAATTGGGACCGGTAAGGCCGAATTCGATCGCCACATTGCAGCTCGATGCGCCGCCGAAAACTCCCAGCGCGAGATAGGCGTCCACAGCCCGCAGTCCGTCCTTCAGGTACGCGGCCAGCTGGCTCTCGGCGTAACTGCATCCGCCGAGCGCGCTCCCCATCATCGAGCCCACCCGGTCGCGATCCTCGCGCTCCATCCTGAGACCGGAGTCTTCCATGGCCATTCGTGCCGCGACGAGTGAGAACTGCCCGAATCGATCGAGCCGCTTTGCGCGCTTCTGCTCCAGGTGATCGGTCGGCACGAAATCGCGGACCTCAGCGGCGTTTCTGCTGCGAAACGGAGTGGGGTCGAATCGGGTAACGCCCCGAACCGCCGAGCGCTGGCTCCGCAGCCCGTTCCAGAGGCCCTCCTTGCCGATGCCGATTGGCGTCACCGCGCCTACACCCGTGATCGCCACCCGACGACGCTGCGTGTGCATCTCAACTCCTGTTGTGTGACTCTGCGGCGCTCGCGAGGCCGGAAAGTGTGCGCGAGGCAATTCCGTGAATGAACACCGGTCCGATCACGCTGGTTGCGGCGAGCCCTCCTATGAGCGGCCAGCGTGGCCCGTCCCAGGCATGCACGATTCGAACGAGTGTCGATCCATCCAGCGGTGAGAACAGCCACTCCACGTCCATGCCCGTGGTGATTCCTCCCACATGCCGGAAGCGGATCGCCGGCCGGTCGTGATCCACCGCCATCAGCGACAGCCACCAGGTTGGCCAGTTCGCGATCCAGAACGGGCGATTGGCAGCCATTTCCACGAGACCACCGTCGTCCTCCCTCTGGCGGAATCGCACGTACCTGTAGTGCGGGAGATGGCGGGGCCATCCTTCGACCTCGCTTGCGATCGCGAAAATCGCTTCGATCGGGGCGTGGACCAGTCGTTCGTCCACTGTCATCATGCGGCGGTTGAGCGGCATTACGCCGAGCGGCCCGATGGCCGGTGGGTGAGTCATTGCGCGCCCTCTCGGTAAGAGTGTGCGGGGGTCCAGCTCGCGGTGATGCGGAAACCACGGCGCGAGTGCACAGCGGCATCCCTGCCGAGCGCCTGCCGCGCAAGCGACTGCAGCTCCGGAACCGTGTATCCGCGTCGGATGGACGCGATGCCGTCGTGCCGGCTCACGGGGTGAAAGCGGAGAGCGAAAGAGGCGAGCCACAGCCCGACGACGGCCAGTCGGCTGCGCCGGATGTCGCTCACTATCGCGCGCATCCGTGCCACCCGGTCGATCTCGCGAATGAGCTCCGCCGCGACAGTAGCACTGAAGTGGTGCAGCAGCTGCGAGCAGGTCACGATGTCCACGCTGTTATCGCGGAACGGGAGCGCGCCCGCGTCCGCAACCAGTGTGGCGGCTACGCGGGAGCTGCTCACGCGGGCGAGATCATTCGAGGCATCCAGTCCCACGGTGAACAGGAGTCTGTCGCGACCGCGCGCGAGCGCCTGGGCGGCCCAGGGGATGTCGCCCAGCCCGGTTCCAACGTCGAGCAGCGACACACTTGCCGGAGCGCTGTCGAGAGCGGCATCGATCTCGCGGAGCACGGCGCGTGTTCCACCGAACAGCCGGTTCGACAGAGCGACGTCGCGCATCGATCTCCTCACGAGTGCTGGATCGAGCGTGCGGTCGTCCAGGATCTCCGGGTGATCGGCGCGCGGTGTCGTTGCCGAAAGGGCGGTCACTTGCCGAGCTGTGTGTAGCCGCCGCGATAGTACACGAGCGGCTCGCCTGGACGGCTGTCTGCGATCTCCACGATGCCGGTGAAGATCGTGTGGTCTCCGCCGGGGAACGCATCTGCACGGCGGCACTCCATCCACGCAAGCACGTCGTCGAGAATCGGCGCACCTGACTGGCCAGGTCGGAAGCCGATGCCATCGAACCTGTCCACTTCCTGATCGCTGAACCGCCGGGCAAGCACTTCCTGCGACGCCTCGAGGACGTTCACGACGAAATGCGTTGCTGACTGCAGCGCGTCGTACATGCGTGCTTCGTGATCGATGCACAGCAACACCATCGGGGGTGACAGGCTGAGCGAGCAGAAGGAGCTCACGGTCATGCCGGCGTCGCCTTCGCTGCCGCTCACGGTGACTACGGTGACGCCACTGACAAACCGGCCCAGCACGCTGCGGAAGGTGTCGGGGTCGATCATGCGGCCGCCGGTGCGCGGCCGCCGAGCAGCAGCGGGAGAAGGAATGCCGCCCGCAGCAGCTCCCGGGGAGGAATGAAATCGCCGCATACGCCGACGAGGATGTCGGCGAGGTCTTTGCGCCGCGCCAGAGTCGCAGTGAATCGGTTCATCAGCGCCGGTCGGGCGACGGCCACGCTGACGAGCCTCTCGACTGCCCACTTGCCCGCGAACTCGCTCCGCCGCGTGCGTCGGTATTCGCGCATCATCTGGGGCTCGCATCGCGCCTCCTCCAGTACTGAAAGCGCAAGCGGTGCGAGCAGCTCGGCGCCGCGCAACGCCGCGAAGATGCCTTCACCGGTGAACGGATCGTAGAAGTCCGCTGCATCTCCAACCAGGGCCACTCCCGGAGTCCACGGTCTGGTCACTCGACTGGCGAACGGCCCGGTGGCGCGCACCGGCCCGCGGCGGCCGGCCGCCATGAAACGGTTGCGCAGGTGTGGACGGTGGTGAATCCAGTGCTCGAGGAATCCTGCAGCGTTTCCTGCGACGCTGCGGGCGGCGGAGGTCGGGATGACGACAGCAACGTTGGTGACGTCCCCCACAGGAGCGAGTCCGAAGTAGCCGCCCCCATCCACATGCATCTCGCCAGCGCTGGTCAGCCCGGACACACCCTCGTAGTGAGCAGTGAGTGCGAGGCGCGACGGCCATCTGAACCGGTGCGCCACACCGGCACGCCGTGCGACGACAGAACGAAGCCCGTCCGCGCCGACCACGAGCCTGGCGCTCACGCGCAGTCCCGTTCCCGCGTCGGCCGTTGCGACCACCCCTGTCACACGGCCGCCTGCAGTTCGTACGAGATCGCCGACCCGGGCGCCTTCAACGACCCGGGTGCCGGCACGCGCCGCGGCCTCCAGGAGCGCGGCGTCGAGAATCGTTCGTCGCACTGCGAGCCCGCTGTCGCTGTAACCCCGGAATCCGTGCGAGCCCGCGAACTCGCCATGCAGCCATTCGCCGCGCGGCGAGCGCACCCGCATCCCCGAAAGCTGCGAGCCGTGCGGCTCGACCTGGGAGAGCACGTTCATCGCCACCAGCATACGCGACGATTCGGGACTCAGGTACTCCGCGCATGCTTTGTCGCGGGGGAAGCGTGCTCGATCCAGAAGCACCACGCTCGCTCCCGATCGGGCGAGCGCCCACGCAGTGGCGGAACCGGCCGGTCCCCCGCCCACCACGCAGACGTCGGCGCGCAGCGAGGTCAGGCGACCGCCCGGGCAACGCGCTGAAACGCTCCCATGTATCGCCAGTGCGGGCGGGGCAGGTTCAGGATCGATGCAGCCCGCGTCAGGTAAGGCAGGACCCGTGATTGTGAGTCAGCCGAGAACATGAACCTGGGATGCGCGGTCGCGAACCGCCGGAGGCGGAGAACGATCTCTCCCGCATCCAGCACGGGTGACATGTAGAACCGCGGGGCGAGCAGTGCATCGCGCGACTCGACGACACCTTCGCTGAGTGCGATGCTGTGGAGCGTCGTGCCGGGGTAGATGCGCAGCCCGACCGTCACGTATACGGCATCCCCGCGGCCCAGCCGCCATCCGGCGAACGCCAGCGTCTCTTCGATGGTGGCCATCGTCTCACCCGGCCCACCGACGAGAAAGATCCACAACGCTTTCAATCCGGCTCGCTCGACCCGCTCGGCGGTCTCCCGTGCGCGCGCGACGGAGAAGCCCTTCTCCAGTCGGTCGAGCACCCGATCGCTCGCACTCTCAGCAGTGATTCCAATCGCGCGGAAGCCGGCTGCACCCATCGCCGCGAGCAACTCGCGTGGAGCCACTGCCGGGGTGAAGTTCGTGGTTTCCAGCGTCACCGTGAGCCGACGGCGGGCGATCTCCTCGCAGACTTCCATCGCGTGCCCCGGCGGCGAGTTGAAGGTGGAATCCACGAAGTCGAAATGACGGACACCCGCTTCACGGTTCAACAGCTCGATCTCGTCGGCGACCAGTGCGGGCGCACGGGTGCGGTAGCCGAACCCCTCCACGTTGCGGTAGGTGCAGTAGATGCAGCGGAAGACGCAGCCGCGTTTCGTCTGGATTGGAATCGTTCCACCGTGCCGCTGGTATCTCCGGAGGTCGAACCAGTCGTGCAGCCGCGCAGGGGGCAGTGAATCCAGATCCGCCTCGTCACCGGGAGGGGCGAATTGCACGATCGAGCCCGAGCGCTGGACAATGCCTGGAATGCACCGTTCTTCTCTGGAAGCGAGCGACTCCACGAGCTCGACGGTCGCGCGTTCTCCGTCGCCGGCTACCCCGTAATCCACACCGAGTTCGGTGAAGAGGGCTTCAGGGGCGACGCCGAACGCAGCGCCACCGGCTATCACCGTAGCTCGTGGAGCCACCACCCGCAGCTCCTTCATGATCGCGATCGCTTCGGGGGTGTAGTGCCGAAGCATCATTGAATCGCTGTTGTCGATGTTTCTAACGGAAAGTCCGATCACGTCCGGCCGTACTGCGCGCACTGCCGCGCGAACCGACCGGATCGGTGTGCGGTCGAAGCAGAGATCGAGTGCGCGCACGTCATGGCCGGCAGCGCGGAGGGCAGACGCTACGCACCCGAGGCCATTGGGCACGACCGGATACGGCTGTCTCTCCCGGTTGGCGCTGACGAGCAGGACGCGCGCTCCGGGGGTACTCACGCAAGCACCGTCAGCAGTCCCACCGAGACTGCCCCACCAGACAGCGTCGCCAACGCGTTCACGAGGTCGTTCCGCAGCCCCGGAACGCCGCCGATGAATTCTGAGGGGTGTCCGCAGACGTGGACGAGTCGTTCGGTGCCGCGATCGCACGCGGGGCACCATCGCTGTTCCTGAACGGTTGCGCCGATTATCGAGTCTGCCAGCATTCCCGCCACACCTCCGATGAGTAAAACCCACAGCGGGGCGTCCAATCCCAGCAGCCTGGCGCCAGCGGACACGATGAGCGCCCCGAGGATTCCTGCTCCTGTACCAGCAAGCGTTACGCCCCCGGAAGCGCCGGCTTGGACGGGCTTTGCCGTGACGATCGATCGGGGGACCTCACTGGACAGCAGTCCGAGCTCGGTCGCCCAGGTGTCGGCGCTCGAGGCTGCAAGTGCTCCCGCGGCGAACGCGACCCACACGGGCTCCCTCGTCAGCGCGTACATCACGGCGCCGGCGGCGAACGCGCCGCCGTTGGCCAGGACCTGCGCGGCATCGCGCGAGCCGCTCTTTTCGGGGAGTCCGCCTGCCTTCCTCACCTTGGCGTCACGTCGAAGGCGGGAGACCGTGGTCGCCGCACCGAAGTACAGAAGCAGGAGAACCAGCCAGGCACCTCCGGCTGCTATCGCAGCGACGCCGGTAAGCAGGGCGGCCAGAACACCCGAGGCCGTCAGCCCCAGCGCGGCCGTCACGGCTCCATGCGATCTTTGTTCCTGTTGAAGCCATTTTCCCGGCACGTTAGGTTGCGCCCTCCGCTGCTTCTGTTTGCACCCCCGCCGCTCCGCCCACATCAGCATGTCTGCAACCGTTGACGCACTCCTCCCGCTGAGCCTCCTCGAGGCAGTGCGTACCCTGGATACTCCGGCGGGCGACGATGACGCGGAATACGTGGACGAGCTTCGCAGCAAACGCCTCGGCCTCAGCGACACCGTCTACGCACAGATCCGAAGGTACACGGAAGCCGCCAAGCGCAACGAGCGCCTTCCGATGAGCGAGGCCGTCGGAATAGCGCGACTCATTGGACGGCGTCCGGATGCCGACCGCATCTTCCGCGATGGCGGTACGTGGCTGGCGAATCAGGTACATAACCGCATTGCCCGGCCGGTACGCTGGATCATCCGCTTCCTGCCTTCGATCGTCGCACGACCGCTGGCCTTCCGACAGACGAGACTCGTCGCCGAACGGTATTACAACGGATCCATTGAGCGCGTCGGTTCGTTCGTGCTGCTCGCGGTGCCGGAGTCGCCGACTGCCGGCTCCGCTCCGAATGCAGCCGGTTGTGTGTACTACGAGGCGAGCCTGGGAGTGATCCTTCAGAAGCTCCTCGACGCCGGCGGGCGAATCGAGCATGTGCGGTGCGCTGACAAGGGCGACGGCGTGTGCCAGTGGCGCGCAGACTGGCGACAGGGGCGATGAGCACGCTCGCGCCTGCAACGCTGCCGCGCCTGCAGGAGGCGATCCGGGAGGCGGGCCTCGACGGCTGGCTCCTCTTCGATTTTCACGGAATAAATTCGATCGCCGCAGGGATGCTCCGCCTGGAGGGGTTCACGACGCGCCGTGGCTTCGCCTGGATCCCTGCTACCGGCACTCCGACCGCGCTGTCGAACGCGATAGAGCAGGGGCCGTGGCGCAACTGGCCGGGTGAGTGGGAGATGGTCCAGTACAGCGGCTGGCGCTCGCTGGAGTCCTCGCTCGCGAAGCTCGTCGGAGGCAAGCGGGTGGCCATGGAATACTCACCTGGCGACGCGGTGCCATACCTCGATCGCGTTCCTGCAGGAGTTCTGGAGATGGTGCAGTCAGCCGGCGCGACGGTCTTCACATCGGCTGACCTCGTGACCGCGTTCTACGCGGTATGGACTGACGCGGACAGGGCTTCTCACGAACGGGCTGCCAGGGTCATCGCAGGCATCGCGCAGGCGGCGATTCGGCTTGCTGGCGAACGTGCATCCGCCCAGCCGATCACTGAGTACGAACTTGCTCAGTGGATACTGGCGCGGTTCGCCGACTCGGGACTGAGCACCGATCACGGTCCCATAGTGGCCGTCGGGCCGAACGCGGCGAATGCGCATTACGAGCCGCTGCCGGCCGTATCTCCACCCATCGAGCGCGGAACGATCCTGCTCGTCGATCTCTGGGCGAGGGAGGATGGGGGCGTCTTTGCCGATCAAACCTGGATGGCATCCCTCGGTGAGCCGGGCGAACGGGACGCGAAGGTCTGGACCGCCGTGCGCGAAGGGCGTGACGCTGCCATCGACCTGCTGCGCGCGCGTCTCGGTGCAGACGCGCCGGTGAAGGGAGCTGACGTGGATGATGCAGCCCGCACCACTATCGAGCGTCACGGCTTCGGCGAGCGCTTCATCCACCGGACCGGCCATTCGATCGATTCGCGGGACCTGCACGGGTCAGGTCCCCACCTCGACAACTTCGAGACTCACGAGGAGAGAGCGCTGATCCCCGGTGTCGGCTTCTCCATCGAGCCCGGGATCTACATTCCCGGCGAAGTCGGAATGCGCTCGGAAGTGAACGCTTTCATCGACGGACGCCAGCTGCTGGTCACCCCGGCCGAATATCAGCGCGATCTGTTGATAGTCTGAAGGACTGCAGCGAGAGAGTCGGCGAGCGCGGCATCCTCCCCCGCTCCCAGCACCATCGCGAACTTGCGGATCCCCATCGCGCGTGATTCGCGCACGAGTACTGCTGCCAGCCGTCCGTCGATCAGCCAGAGTTCTCCCCTGTCGGGAGCGCGTGCAAAAAGTGCCTGGCTCGCCTCATCCCTTCTGAGGCGTGCGCGCCACTCGCCCGCGAGGCGAACTCCATCATGGAACCCTATCGCCCGCGGGAGCGAATCGCGGTGCCACACATATCCGTGCAAAGGCAGCAGCACGATCAGCCTGCCGCGCCCCACTTCGGCACCACGGAGCCCCACCGAGCGCCGGATGTCCTCGATGGTGACAGGCGGGCCGGGTGAGGCAAGCGGCACAGGCGGTCCCACGCTCACCAGCAGCGCGTCGGCGATACCAGCCAGCTCGCGCGACGGATAGCCCGCAGTGTCCGTCCCCGCGACGGCGATCGCTATCTCCGATGCCGGCGCCAGGCGTGCGCTGCGGCTCATGTCGCTCAGGCCGGTCAGCATCGCGTCCCGCTCGCGCGGCGAGATCGCTCCCGGCAGGAACACGACCGTATGCAGCGACTCAGCGGCCACGATCGTGCGCAGTGCGGCGGCGGCGCGCCTCCGACCGGCCGTGTCGGCTTGCAACAGCCGGAGAAGCGTCGCAGGCTCGCGAGAAGGACCACCGAACGTCACGAGCCCTGCGCGCCGGCTGAAGGGGAACGAGTCAGCGGAAAACTCGACACGCTCGATCACCCACTGTCCCGTGCGACTCACGTCCAGCCGCAGCAGGCGCGACACCGTGCTCGTGGTCGGTGTGAGCGGCACCATACGGCTCAGACCGTCCACCGCCGCGATCGGGGAAAGGCCGGACGGCGCCGCGATCGCTCCTGGAACGAGCAGAAGCTCGACACTTTCGGCCATCGGCTGCTGAACCGGAACACAGGCAGCCTGTACCATGGTATAGACTGCAGCCATGCGGATTCCGGACGCGGTCCGCTTCCAGGCTTTCACCCGGGGTATTCTTTGTGCGTCCGTCATTTCCAATGAAGATGCGTCGCCGACTCCTGCCCGCCACCCTGGCCGGCGTACTCGCGATCCCGATGCTGGCCTGTTCCGGCGGGGACCGACCGGCCTATGCCCGCTCCGCGGAGGTCGAACGCGGAGTGACGATCGTCGATCCGCCGGAGGGGGTCTACACCCCGATCGCGGTGCAGAATGGCGGGAGCATCGCCGGGTCTGTGCGCTTCACGGGTGAAGCACCCGAGGATTCGACCATTGCAATCACGCGCGACGAGCGGGTCTGCGGGAACACTTTGCGCCGGATCACTGTCGAGACATCCGGAGATCGGGTCGCCGGTGCGCTCGTGTGGCTGGCGGACGTGCGTAGCGGTCGGGCCTTGCCGCTTGCGAAGAGGTTCGAGCTCGTGCAGACCCGCTGTACCTTCGGGCCGTTGGCTCAGGTGGCGATCGCGGGCGGGGCCCTGAACGTGCGCTCGGACGACGCCGTGCAGACCCGCACGGTGGTAGTGGACACGAGAACGCTGGACACGCTGGCGGTGCTCCCCTTCAACAGCCCCGGCGCCCTCGTTCCGCTCGACGCACAGTTGCGGCGGCCGGCCATGCTCGAGATCCGTTCCACCACGCATCCATGGATGGAGGCGTGGGTGGCGGTGCTCGATCACCCGTACTTCGCCACGACGAACAGGGACGGGTCGTTCACGATCGAGGCGATCCCGGCCGGGAGTTATCAGGTGAAGGCGTGGCATCCGCGATTCGGGCTCACGACCGGTACTGCTGCCGTTCAGGCGGGCGGAACGTCGACCGTCGAGCTGGAGTTCGGCGCCGGCAGCGGGAACGAAGCGGCGGCGGTAGCTCAGAGGTAGCGGCGGGAACGGTCAGCGGATGAGCGCGCGGTCAATCGCCATCGCCACAAACAGCACAGCCAGGTAGAGCAGTGAGAAGCGGTAAATCCGCCACGCCTCGCCGGCCGGGTTCTCGCTGCGCATCAGATGCAGCAGCTTTCCGAGGAAGATCGCACCCGAGACGAGCGCGACGGCGAAGTACCACCACCCCAGCACGCCGAGAGCGATCGGAAGCAGCGTGAGTGGCAGCAGGACGACCGCGTACCAGACCATCTCGCTCATCGTCTCACGCTCTCCCCAGACGAGCGGCGCCATGGGGACGCCGGCCCGGCCATACTCGTGCTGCTTGAGAATGGCAAGCGCCCAGAAATGCGGTGGCGTCCAGTAGAAGACTATGGCGAACAGGTACAGCGCCGGCACTTCGATGTGGCCGGTTACCGCAGCCCATCCGACCAGGGGCGGGAAGGCGCCCGCAGCACCTCCGATCACGATGTTCTGCGGCGTGCTGCGCTTCAGCCACCTGGTATACACGAAGACGTAGAAATAGAAGCCGCCAAGTGCGAGCACTGCGGTGAGGGTGTTCGCGAAGCTCGCGAGCAGATAGGTGGCAGCTGTTGCGAGCGCCACACCGAACGCGAGTACGGCCAGAGGTGCCATCCGGCCGCTCGGGAGTGGCCGCCTTCGCGTGCGCACCATCAGATCGTCTATGTCGCGATCGAAGTACATGTTGATCGCGTTCGCACCGCCGGCCATGAGGTAGCCACCAACGAGCACGATCAGCACGAGCTGCCAGCTGGGCCGGCCTGCGACGAACATCGGCATCACGGTCGTGACGAGCAGCAACGAGATGATTCGCGGCTTGGTCAGCCCGACGAGATCGCGCACCAGGCTGGGTGGAGGCGGCAGCGCGCCCTCGGGGCGAGGTACCGTCGCCGTGCCTGCTGCTCCTTCGCTCTCCGGGTGCGACGCGGGCGTGGTCACGCCGCCGGCTCCGCACGTGTGCGAACGCGTACGAGCAACGCCAGCGTGAACGCGGCGAGCCAGATCAGAGAGCCCAGCGCCTGATGTGCGGACCTCAGGACTGGAGGAAAGCGCATCTCTACCATCGCTGCTGCAAGCAGCACCTGCCCGGCGATCAGAATGAGAGCGAGCAGTGCGCCACCTCTGATAACGCTGGACTCCCCACGCCGGCGTGCTCCGATGAAGACACTAATTACGTGCCCCAGTACTACGAAGGCGAGAATCCGGTGCGTCAGGTGGAGCCAGAGCGGAACGCCTCCGGCAAAGATCTCCCGGCAGTGAGGAAAGCCGGAGCATGAGCCGGCAGCGCCGGGGATGTTCGCTGTGAGCGCGCCGAGTACGACGATCACGAAGACTATGGCGGCCAGCCCGGTGGAGCTGCGCAGCGTTCTCGCAGTGGCGGGAGTCCGGGACAGCTGCCGTGCGGCACCGAAGCCACCAGCCCTGACGGTGAACCAGGTGAGAGTCGCAAGCAGTGCCATCGCCAGGGTGAGGTGCGCTACAACGACGAGTGGCGAGAGGATGAGCTTCACTGTCGCCGCACCAAGCAGGGCAGCGGCGATCACCAGTCCTGTTGCGAGCGCTGCGGACTTCCGGAGATCCGGTCCACCAGACCGGTGCCTGACAATCGCGGAAATCAGCAGGGCAACCACGATCAGGGAAAGCGCGAGGGCGAGATACCGGTGGGTGACCTCGATGATGAGGTCCGGCCTGTCGAGTGGCGGAAGCCAGTGACCCTCGCACTTCGGCCAGTGGTCGCCGCATCCCATCCCGGACCCGGTGATCCGCACGACTGCGCCGAATACAATCTGAAAGAAACCAAGGCCCACCGCGAAGTAGCCGAGTATTCTCTCCCGTTTGAGAGGGACTACGTTCACGGCAGCGCAGCCCACGTGGCGGCGAGCAGGAGTGCCAGCCCCACGGCCGGCACCAGTGTCCATACGAGCTCGCGCACGGCAGGCTGTTCCCGCTCGGGAGGCCCCGCGTCCGACCGGCGGTCGGGCGACCACCGCTCACGGTGACGACGCCCGCTCGTCCGCCTGTCGTCCGTGTAGGCGGTGGACGCCCGCTCGAAACGCCGGATCGCGGACCAGATCAGCGCGCCCTGACCTGCAGCGCAGACCGCGGCGCAAGTCCAGAAGAGAGCATGGGCAGTGGAAGCGGACATCGCGGCGTAAGGTACTCGCCACTTTCGCTCGCGGGCACTACCGTTCCGGCCCATGGAGAACGAGCGTCCTGCAGCCGAGCTGCACCTTCCGGAAGATCTTCCGCGAAAGCTGGGAGTCTGGTCTGCACTGGCCATCGTGGTCGGGACAACGATCGGTTCGGGCATTTTCAGATCACCCGCGGTGATCGCCGACCGCCTCCCGGGCCCGGTGCCGATGATGGGCATCTGGGTCGCGGCCGGGCTGTTCGTGCTGTGCGGTGCTTTGACGCTGGCGGAGCTGGCTGGCACGTATCCGAGCAGCGGCGGCCCCTACATGTTCATACGGGAGGCGTGGGGGAAGGTGCCCGCGTTCCTGTTCGGATGGACTCAGCTCGTTCTGATCCGGGCCGCCGCGCTCGGCGGCATCTCAACCGTGTTCGCCGAGTACTCACTGCGGGTTTCCGGGTTCAATCCGGCGGTTGAGCCGTACGCGGCCTACGTGCACTACCTCGCCGCGGCCGCGATCATCCTGGTGGGGATCTTCAACTATGTAGGGGTGAGGTGGGGCGCGCTGGTACAGAACCTCACGACCGTCGCCAAGTTCGGTGCGCTCCTCGTGATCATTCTATTCGCTTTCGCGCTCGGCCTGCCACAGACCGGAGGCCACTATACGCCCGCCATTCCGGCTGGCAGCTTCTCGATGGCGCCCTTCGGACTTGCCATGGTATCGGTTCTCTGGGCGTACGACGGGTGGGCGGACGCGAGCTTCGTGTCGGGCGAGGTGAAGAATCCGCGGCGCAACCTCCCGATCGCGCTGATAGGCGGTACGGCCGCGATCATCGGGATCTATCTGCTCGCCAACATGGCCTTTCTGGCCGTTCTTCCGGTGGAGGAGATTCGCCGCTCGCCGCTCGTCGCAGCGGATGTCGCTCAGCTGGTGATGGGCAGTCCTGGCGTGCTCTTCGTCGGTCTTACGGTGGTTGTGTCCACCTTCGGCGCGCTGAACGGGTCGATGCTGACGGGCCCGAGGACACTATTCGCCCTGGCGGAAAGGGGGTCGGTGTTCAAACCGCTGGGGAAGGTCCACCCGAAGTTCCAGACGCCACATGTCTCGATCGTTGTGGCCACTGTTCTCGGCGTGGTTTTCGTGCTGTACGCCGATTTTGAGGGGCTGGCCGACGCATTCGTGACCGGGATAGTGCCGTTCTACGGGCTGGCCGTGGCTGCGATCTACCCGTTACGCCGGCGCGCCGATCACAACCCGCCGTTCAGGGTGCCGGGCTATCCCGTGGTACCAGCGCTGTTCGTTCTCGCGACGATCTATCTGCTGGTCAACGCGCTGATAGACCCGTCGAGTCGCTGGTCCACCGCCGGTGTCTTCGCGGTGATTCTGGCCGGTATCCCGGTCTATTACGCGACACGGCCACGGACACTTTCCTGACGGGCGATCGCGGCATCTGAGTTGGCCGCCCGCCGGTGCTTTTCGTAGCTGAATCGTTGCGAGCTTTTTCTTGCTGCCTGTGTACCCCGCTCGTAGCTTAGTCGCGCTTTCTCCCCCGGATGGTGATCCGCGCGGGTGCATTTTCAGAAGTTCTTCGGCATAGGAGCCAGCGAATGAAAAGATCTGGTTTGTTAACGACCGCCGCTGCGGCGCTCGGTTTTCTCGTTATCGGCCAAACTGCGCAGGCGCAGGGCGTGACTACTGGCGCAATCGCCGTGACCGTAACCGATGGCGATCGCAATCCGCGGGTTGGAGCCCGCGTGAGCGCCCGGCACGAGCCGTCCGGCACGAG
>CAZOAT010000003.1:0-65973 GCA_964577965.1 uncultured Gemmatimonadaceae bacterium
GGTCACCGCCAGCCGCGTAAGCACAGTGCCTACAATCGCAACGACACGTAGGTGGCCTTGCGCAGCTCGTCCAGCAGGTTGCGCGTGGACCTCTCCGAGGAGAGTTGCGCGCGAAGCTGCTCCCGCATCTCGGCAAGGGTGTACTCGCCGCCCTCCGTTGCATTGACCAGCTCGATCACCGCCCACTTCACGATCCCCGGTGGCTCGCCCAGCCGGAACGGCTCGCTGATCGCGCCGGCTGCCTTGCCCGCCACAGCCTGCTGATACGAGGGCGGCAACGAATCGCGCGGATACGGCTGCAGAATGCCGCGCTCCTCCGCATTGTCGTGATAGCTGCTGGCGAGCGTCTCGAATGGCGTGCCCTGTCGCCACTGCTCGGCCACGTTCGCGGCTGTGTCTCGTGCCGCAGCAACGTCGGCGTCGGTGATCACGGGACGGATGAGGATGTGCCGGGACTTCACCTCAGCAGGCTGCACGCGATCCACGCGAATGAGGTGATAGCCGAACGACGTCTCGATGACCGGGCTGACCTGACCCGGAGGCAGCGCGAAGACCACCCGCTCGAACTCGGGAACGAACCCCGACCCGCGCCGTGCCCAGCCGAGATCGCCGCCAAGATCGCGGCTCCCGGGGTCCATGGATTCACGCCGGGCGATCGACTCGAAATCGCCACCCCTGCGGATCTCGACCAGGAGCGACTCTGCCTTCGCGCGCGCCAGCGCCTTTGCTTCCTCCGTCGGCTTCGGAGCGACGACGAGCTGCCGGAACGTCACAGTCGCCGGACGCTGGCCGATCCGCCCACGCCACTGCTCGAACGCCGCAGTGATCTCCTCCTCGCTGACATCCACTGGTTTCATCCGCTTGCGCAGGTCCTCGAAGGCGCGCTGCTGCAGCATCTGGCGCCGGAACTGATCATTGAGCGACCGACGGTATTCCTCAGGGGTGCCGAAGCCCGCGTTGCGCAGCTCGCGGCGGAACTCCTCGTCGCTGCTGAACTGCCCGCGCACGCGGCGCATCTGCTGCTCCACAGAGGCGAGCACCTCCGCATCGGTGACGTCGATACCGAGACGCCTAGCCTGCTGAACAAGGATCTCCACGTCCACGAGCTCATCGAGGACCTCGCGCGCGACGTTCATCTGCCCGGCGGAGTCCGCAGGCAGCTCCAGTCCGGCGGCCCGACGCTGATTGACCTCCGTCATCACGTCAGTCCACAGGATCGCCTGATCGCCCACGACGGCCACCACGCGATCAACCATCATCGGCTGCCCGGGCGGTACGGCCAGGGCGACTGGCTCCTGTGCGCCGCCCGTCGCGGGGAGCGCGAAAAGTGCGGCGAGCACTCCGATGCTGATTCGGGTTTGCATTGGGTGGTATACCCCGGCGGCCTTTAACCGGGTCCAGCTGCGGGTTATCACGGCTGGAGATCGCTTTCGCCGGGCGGGGGAGCGCCGGGGCCCTCGGCTCCTGGCGGCGTCGCCTCCGGTTGCTGCCCCGGATCGCCCTGTGGAAGCGGGATCGCGGATTCGGGCGGCGTGCGGCCGGCATCGGCAGCGCGCACGCGCTGCGCTGCCTGGAGCGCCCTGTCGACCCCCGCAGGATTGATGCGTGCGCTGTACCGGGAGCGCAGCACCGACTGGAGCTGAGGCATCACAGGAATGAAAGCAACGCGGTTCGCGAGCATCGCCTCGATGTAGGAGTCCACACGCCGCGCGGCGAGCGCCTCGCGCTCGGCAGTGGTGGTTGCGCTGTCCGCGAGCTGGCTTGGGTGAACCCTGAGGTGCATCCACGCCTGGTCCAGTTGAGCGGAAAACGCAGAACGGATGCGCGAAAGTTCCTCCGCGTCCACAGTGATTCCAACGCTGTCTGCAGCGCGTACCACCAGCTCGTTGCGAACGAAGTTGCGAACCAGCTGCTCGACGGCCGAGTCCGGAGCAGTCTGCAGCCGCTCCACGATCTGCTGCTGTGGCGGGAAAGTCTGCAGCCACTGCACGAGGCGGGCGGTGGTGAATGTTCCAGCCACCGAACTGGCGAGAACGCTGCGATCGTTGCGATGGCCCTCGAGGTCGGCAGCAGCCGCTTTGGCCTTTGCCGCCGCGTTGTCGCGAAGCTCCAGCCGCGAAGTCAGATCCATCTGCGTCGTGTACGTGCTCTCGGCGCGCTGCACGGCGGCCCGGGTGCTCGCCTCGAGGAAGTCCTCCCGTACCTCCGGGAAGGTGTGACGCCGTATCACGTGGTAGCCGAACTGCGTTTCGATCACGTCGGATATCTCGCCCGGCGCGAGGCCCACGACCGCCTGCTCGAACTCGGGAACCATCATGCCCCGCGGGAAGACACCGAGGCTTCCACCCCGCCGCGCGGATCCCTGATCTTCGCTGTTCGCGGAAGCAAGATCTGCGAAGTTGGCGGGCGTGGCGCGTGCCCGCAGCGCACGGATGCGATTCAGCTTCGCCTGCCTCACCGAGTCCGGCTCGTTCTGCGTGAGCAGCAGTATGTGCTGGGCGGCGAGAAGATCACCGCGCCGATACGCCTCGGGTGCGGCCGCGCTGTCGATCACACCCCAGTCAGCGGAGATCCGGCTGTAGAACTGGCGTGCCTTGGAGCTGGCGACGAGCGACCACATCGCGCTGTCCACGACCGCGGGGTCGTTGAGTGAATCACCCCGGGCGGCGGCCGTGCCGAGCAGCTGGTAGTTGACCCAGATGTCAGCCAGAGCGCGAACAACCTCGCGCTCCACAGGGGCCTGGGAGCCACCGACGAGGTCCCCTAGGCGGGTCGCCGTGAGCTCCTGGCCTTCAGCCCTCGCGACGGTGCCCGTGTGGGCAGTCAACGCATCGCGCATTGCCTCGCAGCCGGGAAGGAAGATCAGCGCAAGCAGCGGTGCGAGCGAACGAATCCTGACTCTCATGTTTGTCTGGCGATGGCCGGCGGCTACGATCGAAGGTTCTCCAGTGCCCGGAGCAGTCCTTCGATGATCGTCAGCCCGCCCAGCCGGGTGAGCTTGAGTGATAAGGGGTGCGTGCGGCGCACGTCGGCCGCGAGCTGCACTTCGTGAAACGCCGCCGAGAGCCCGCGCATGCGGGGGACGGCGTGCGAATGGAAATTAACACGCGCTTCCTGCCCGCGCACGAGAATGGACTCTATGCCCACCGTACCACCGAGGACCCTGAGTGACGCCGAAGCGAAGAAGGTCTCGGCAGGCGGCGGGAGGGGGCCAAACCTGTCGCGCACCTCGGTCCGCAGCTCCTCGATCGCTACCGGAGCAGTCAACGCCGTAAGACGGCGGTAGATGTCCAGCTTCGCCTCCGGCGCGACCACGTAGTCGTCCGGGAGATAGGCAGCCGCGTCCAGAGTGACATCCGTCGGCACGAGCCTCGGAGCTTCGTCGCCGCTCATCATGCGGGTCACGGTCTCGTTGAGCAGTCGGAGATACATGTCGAACCCCACGGCGTGCACGAATCCGGACTGCTCGGCGCCGAGCAGGTTGCCGGCTCCGCGGAGCTCGAGATCGCGAAGCGCAATCCTGTACCCCGCGCCGAGCTCGGTATGATGCTCGAGAATCTTCAGGCGGCGGTTGGCATCCTCGTCCACCGTCTCGGGCACCATCAGATAGCAGTACGCGCGCCGGTGGGAGCGACCGACCCGCCCTCTCAGCTGATACAACTGAGCGAGACCCATCGTGTCCGCCCGATTCACGAACATCGTATTGGCGTTCGGAACATCCAGCCCCGACTCGACGATCATCGTGGACACCAGGACATCCACCTCCTGGGCAACGAAGCGGTGCATCACGTCCTCCAGCTCGCGCTCACGCATCTGACCGTGTGCGACGGCCAGACGTGCCCGCGGGAGGAGCCGCCTCAGGTGATCGGCGACTCCCTCGATGGTCTCGATCCTGTTGTGCACGAAGAAAACCTGACCTCCCCTGTCGAGCTCGCGTGAAATCCCTTCGACGATGATCTCGTCGTCCCATAACTCGAGGAACGTGAGCACCGGCGAGCGGTCACGCGGCGGCGTCTGGATCAGAGTCATGTCGCGCAGTCCGGCAAGCGAGAGATGCAGCGTCCGCGGAATGGGGGTAGCCGTAAGAGTGAGGACGTCGGTCTCGAGGCGCAGCTGCTTCAAGCGCTCCTTGTGGCGTACGCCGAAACGATGCTCCTCGTCCACCACTATCAGTCCGAGATCACCGAAGGCGACATCGGGGCTCAGCAGCCGGTGCGTACCGATCACCACGTCCACACGCTTCGAAGCCAGGTCCGCAACGATCGCAGTCTGCTCCCTCGGCGTCTGGAACCGGCTGAGCATCTTCACGATTACGGGGAAGTCGGCCAGCCTCTCGGCGAACGTCCTCGCGTGCTGGTCCGCCAGGATCGTTGTCGGCACCAGTACGGCCACCTGCCGTCCGGACTGCACGGCCTTGAATGCGGCGCGTACTGCTATCTCTGTCTTGCCATAGCCGACATCGCCGACCAGCAGGCGGTCCATCGGGCGGGAGCCCTCCATGTCGCGCTTCACGTCCACGGTTGCAGTTCGCTGGTCGGGCGTGTCCTCGAAGAGGAACGACGACTCCAGCTGGCGCTGCCATGCGGTGTCGGGAAAATGCGGCGGACGCGTCGCGATTCGCCGACGGGCGTACAGGTCCAGCAGCTCGACAGTCATCTCGCGGATCGCAGCGCGGGTCTTATCGCGCTGCTGGGCCCATTTCTTCCCTCCAAGTCGATGCAGCCGCGGAGGCAGTGCGTCCCGCCCGTCGCTTGCCGCGCGATAGCGCTCGATCTGATCGATGCGGTAGAGCGGCACCTGCAGACGGTCGCCGCCCTCATACTCGATGACCGCGACCTCCACGGTGCTCTCGCGGACAAATGTCCTCTCGAGGCCTCTGTAAATGCCGACGCCGTGCTCCAGATGCACGACATAATCGCCGGGCTGGAGCGCCGTCGTCAGCTCGGCGACGGCAGCCGAGGCATACTTGCGCGCGCGTCTGATGCGCCGCTCACGACGGAAGATCTCGTGGTCGGTGAGGACCCGAAGGGCGGTGTCAGGTCCCTTCCGTGGCGGAATGACGAACCCGCCGTGGAGCACGCCGATGACGAGAGCCGCGGGCGACGGAGATGCTTCTTTCTCGTTGAGCAGCTCGTCGAGCCGCTCCGCCTGGCCGGCGTTGTCGCACAGGATAATCGTCGGCACCCCGTCGCGGACTACCCGGCGCAGGTGCTTGATGTCACGACCGATCTCCTCGGGCGGAAGGAAGGGAAAGCGAGCAGCGTCGGCGTCTTGCGTGTCCACCCTGATCGCCGCCAGGCGTGAAAGCATGGCGATCGCACCATCCGGCGACTGAAACAGCTCTTCCCTGTCCGGCACGTCCTCCCCGCGCCTGCGCGCCACGTCTATGTGGTGCTGTGCTTCCTCCCAGGTGCGACGCATTTCCTGCTCGGCGTGCACGTGCTCCGGGAAAAACACGATCGTGTCCGGTGGCCACAGCTCACTTACCGGTACACGCTCCGTCCCGTCTTCATGGACCACGACCTGAGATTCCACGGGCAGAACCAGAGCCACGTCAGCGTCGCGTGTTGACCGCTGCGTAACCAGATCGAAGTAGCGCAGCTCAGCGATCTCATCACCCCAGAACTCGAGCCGCACCGGCTCGGCCATCCCGAATCCATAGATGTCGAAGATCCCGCCGCGAATGCTGTACTGCCCGACGTCGTCCACCATGTCAACTCGCTCAAAGCCGAACGCATCGAGGTGCTCCGCAAGATCGGCCGGGCGCCAGCTGTCACCGGAGCGCAGCTCCGTGCGTCCTGCACGTAAAGCACCTGGCAGCCGGGTGCGCTCCAGAACAGCGCGCGCCGTCGTGATCAGGATCCGCAGACCGCCGTGCGCGATCCGCTCGAGCGTCTCGACGCGCTCGCCGGCGACTTCCGCGTGCGGCTCTGCCTCACCGAACGCCTCGCGCGGGGGATAGAACGCCACGCGGTCGTCGCTGGTGAGCGAGTTCAGGTCAGCGAGCCACCGCTCGGCATCGGGCACGGAGTCGGTGAGCACAACCAGAAAGCGGTTGGGCAGCCGGCGAGCCAGCGCGGAGACCACGAGCGCGTCCGACGAGCCAGCCAGTCCGGTCACGGCAGCGCTTCGCCCGGATCCGGGGAAAGAATTCAGCAGGCGGGTGAACGCAGGGAGCGCGTCCACCGCATCCAGAAGGAGAGGCAGGGCCATCAGTAACTAGTACGTGTGTCGCGTCTGGAAGAACGAAGGATCATCTCCAGTACGAGCAGGATGCCCGCGATGGCGAGCGCGACCGCAGTCATGTCAGTCCTGCCGCGCGCCCCGAGCAGCAGCCGCTCCAGTCGCCCGGCGTCGCTGGTTGCGAGAACTGTCTGGGCGCCGGAAATACGCTGGCGGAGCTCGGCTTCCGGGTGCCGCCGGAGCAGCGATTCGCGCCGGGGAACATTCACCACGACGGCGCCTGTGCGGCTGCCACCACTCGTCAGAAAGTGCACCGCGGGAACCGACGGAACGAAGGCGCCGCCGGTGAGAGCAACCCCCTCCACCCCCTCGGCCCAGGAGGGCAACCGAACAGTGTCGCCGACATCCGCTTCGATGATCCCGCGTGCGTCCGTCGTGAGACGGTGGGCAAGTACCCGCTCAATCCACGGAAGAAATGCCGCACTAACCGGCAGTGAGCTGTACTCCGGATCGAGTGGTGAGCCCAGCAGAACATAGCCGGGCCCCGCCACGGCCCACGGCTCACCCGCTGCCAGCGCCAGCGTGTCCACTGTCCGTGGCTCATCGGCGCCCAGATGCTCCAGTGTGTACCGTGCGCGGACTGACGGAGGCAGCGCGCCGCCGAATGCCGCCGAATCGGCGACGACAGCGACAGAGTCGGTTACCAGGCGCCCCAGCCTCCACGGCACAGCTAGCCGCCCGAGCATCTGATTCGTAGCGACAACGCGGACGGGGTCGAGCGGTGCGACAAGCAGAGCGGGAAGGCGCGGTGCATCGTCTGCTGCAGCAACGTGAACCGATGTGCCGGAGCGCAACCTGCCACGGTCCATGAGCGTAGAAACGGCCGTGCCCGCGTATGGACCGGCCGACGGCCGCACAGTAACGGCGGGCGGCTCACCCGCGAGTGCTGCAAAGTGGCGCACGTCGTCGAGCGGCAGCTCGTCGCGCTCCGTCTCCACTGTGCCAGCGAACCAGCCGCGCTGGCTGACGAGCAGGGGAACAGCGATACGGGCATCCGGTTCTGCCACTCCCCGGGCGAGCGCCTGTCCTGCGACCGTGACCCGGTACAGCGCGGAATCAGAGGAGAGAAGCGCTACGGTCACAACGCCGCTACCGCCACTGAACCTCAGCGGCTCCGGACGAGCCTCCACGACCGCGCGATTGTCGGGAGGAACGCCATCCGGCACGAAGAAGACGACTCGTGCCCCTTCGGCCCGGGCCGAGCTGTCCCACTGGGTCGCCTGAGCGTCAGTGAAGATCGCTACTTCCCCTGGGAGGCCGCTTCCAGCCACAGCGGCATGCCCCAACTCGACAGCGCGCTGCATGTCGCCGCGCCCCGCGAATGGACTCACTGAATCGAGACGGACGAGCAGCATGTCGCGCCCGGCGGACAGAACCTCTCCGTCCGCGGTGATTAACCACGCCCGATCGTCCGCCCGCAGGCGCGCGATCGCCTCCCGGGCAGCTCCGCGCAACACGTCAAGCGTTGACGTGCCACCGCTCACGGCAGCGCTGCTCATCGAGTTGTCGAGCACCAAAGCAAGTGCTCCCGGCGACCGGGCACCACCCGGGATTGCGACAAAAGGGCGCGCTGCACCGACGGCGACCAGCACGATCGCAGCCGCGCGCAGCAGCATGAGCAATGTGTTGCGGAGGCGCAGCTCACGACTGTGCTCCGCTTCCGCCCGCGCGAGGTATCGGGCTGTCGGCAGCTCCACGTGCGTACCGATGCGCCGACGAAACAGGTGAATGATGATCGGAACAGCCGCTGCCGCGGCGAGGAGCAGCCACCACGGGCTGAGAAAAGTCACGGCAACCGCTCGCGCCTGGCAAGTGCAGCCCGCAGAGCCATCCCGAACGGAACGGAGGTGTCTACCACGACGTGATCGGCACCGGCCGCGGCACACCCTTCGGCCCACTCGTCGATGACCTCGTGAACAGTCGAGCGGTAGGCCGCACGAACCTCGGACGGAACCGCGGGGGTGCCGCTCGCCGTCTCCGGATCGACGAAAACCGCTTCGGCGGTGAACGGGAAATCACGCTCCGCCGGGTCCATGACGTGGAGCAGCATCACGTCGTGTCCACGCGCGCGACAGGCACGCACAGAGCCGAGCACATCGTCGTCGGAGAGCAGGTCAGAAACGAGTACGATGAGTCCCGAGCGACGGAGCATGCGTGCCGCATCATCCAGCGACGCGGCGGCGCGGGACGCGCGGGCCCCGCCAGCGACCGTGAGGGCCGCCATCAGTCGTCGCCAATGGTTCCGGTGCGCCCGGGGAGGGACCACAGCGAGCGTGGCCGCGTCGAACGATGCCACGCCCACCGCATCCCGCTGACGGAGAAACAGTAGCGCGAGAGCCGCAGCCAGACGACGTGCGTACTCAGACTTGGTCAGCCGGGCGGGGTCGCCGGTCCAGGCCATCGACCTGCTGAGGTCCACCAGTACCATGGCCCGCAGGTTGGTCTCCGCCTCGAACTCCTTTACGACAAGCCGGTCGCCGCGGGCGGCGATCCGCCAATCGAGATGCCTCAGATCGTCGCCCGCCTGATATGAGCGATGCCCGGCAAACTCCACCGAAGACCCGCGACGCGGAGACCGGTGCAGACCTGAAAGGAACCCCTCCACAATCCAGCGGGCAGTGACCTCGATATCACCCAGGGATGCAACGGTAGCAGGGTCAAGCAGGTCGGCCCTGTCGGGAGGATCAGCCATTAACAAAGATGCTACGGATCACCGCCTCTAGGCTTTCTCCTTCCTCCATTCCAGGTAGGAATAAACGACGGATCCGAGCGCGACGATAGCGACTCCCACCGTCAGGACAAGGACTCCGGCCCGTGGTGCGAGCGGGAGAGTCAGTATCACAAGAATGCCGAGCGCGACGAAGAGATAACCGGCCACCCGATGCGTTCGCTCCCACACCCGCTCACTTGCGAGCGTCCAGGGCGTACGCACGCCAACGAACCAGTTCTGCCGCGTGCGGGGAAGAACGTTCCCCAGCACGATGAACAATCCGCCAACCGCAAGCTGAACGAGGAGAACCACCGATGTCGGTGCACCACTCGCTCCAAGGAGTATGGCAACGTGAATCACCAGCATCATCGCGAGCACAGCGTCAATCAGTACTTCGTAGGTGCCGGCGAACTTCGCGTAGTTGGCCCGCAAAGGATCGATCCGCGGAATGAACCGCAGGATCGCCCAGATGCAGATCATCACCAGCGGCATCAGAAACAGCGTCCACCGGGGGCCGAACCGGTCAACTTCGCCGCGCATGTTCCAGTGAACCGGGATGCTCTCCGGAAGCCCGGCGTATAGAACCAGCGACGAGCCGACCGCGGCGGCCACCATCAAGATTCTGATAACTCTACGCATTGCGACTCCGGGATCGTGTGAGCTCGAGCAATTGCTCGATCAGGTCGTGAAAAACGGTGGTATTCAGCTCGTAGATCACCTGCTGGCCCGACTTCTCCGAAAGCACCAGCCCCGCGTCCCTCAGCACCGCCAGGTGCCGAGAGATCGTCGGCCAGCTCGACTCGAACCGCTCCGCGATTTCACCAGACGTGCGCGGTCCCTTCCGCAACTCCTGCAGAATCTGCCGGCGTGTGGGATCGCTGAGAGCGTGAAATGCGTTCTGCATAGTGCCATATACTAAGCTAATTAGCTAATAATGCAATAGCTGAGGCTTATATTGCCTCCACCTTCCACATACAGCAGCCGGTGAAGCTCGACCACATACGCAATTTCTGCATCGTAGCCCACATAGACCACGGCAAGTCCACCCTTGCTGACCGGTTGATCGAGGCCACGGGCATGATCTCCAAGCGCGAGATGAAGGAGCAGGTGCTGGACACCCTCGACCTGGAACGCGAGCGGGGCATCACCATCAAGCTCAACGCGGTCCGCATGACGTATGCGGCCGCTGACGACCGCCGATACGAGCTGAACCTGATAGACACGCCGGGACACGTGGATTTCACCTACGAGGTCTCCCGCTCGCTCGCGGCTTGTGAAGGCGCTGTGCTGGTAGTGGATGCGTCGCAGGGGATACAGGCTCAGACGCTCTCGAATCTCTTCCTGGCAATGGATGCGGGCCTGGAGATCGTTCCTGTCCTCAATAAAATCGACCTGCCGAGCGCTGAGCCCGAGAGGAGGCGTCGGGAGCTGGTGGAGCTGCTCGGCGTCGATCCGGCGAGCGTGCTGGAGGTGAGCGCGAAGGAGGGCCGCGGCATACGTGAGCTGCTGGATGAGATAGTCGCTCGTGTCCCCCCGCCCGAGGGCGACCTCGACGCTCCCCTCAGGGCGCTGATCTTCGACTCGTACTACGACAAGTACCGTGGCGCGATCCCAACAGTCCGCGTGGTCGATGGCACGCTCAAAGCGGGAATGCGGATCACCTTCGGTGCGAGCGAGAGTGTGTACGACGTGGCGGAGGTCGGCTATTCCCAGCTCCGGCAGGTGCGCGCCCCTGCCCTGCGCGCAGGCGAGGTCGGGTACGTGGTTGCCAACGTAAAGCACGTGAAGGAGACGCGGGTCGGCGATACGATCTTCGATGCTGATGCGCTCGCGGCCACACCGCTGCCCGGATATCAGGACGTGCACTCCATGGTGTTCGCCGGCCTGTACCCGACGGACACGCAGCAATACGAGCTGCTGCGCGACGCGCTGGAGAAACTGCAGCTCAACGACGCCTCGCTGCACTACGAGCCGGAGACCTCCACTGCGCTCGGTTTCGGGTTCCGCTGCGGGTTCCTCGGCCTGCTGCACATGGAGATCGTCCAGGAGCGGCTGGAGCGGGAATTCGACCTGAATCTGGTGACCACGGTGCCAAGCGTGGAGTACCATGTGCACCTGAACGACGGGACGATGATGCTTCTGGAGAACCCGGCCCTGATGCCGCATGGCTCGACGGTGGACTACATCGAGGAGCCGTACGTGAAGGCGAGAATCGTCGCGCCTGCGGAGTACATCGGGTCGATCATGACCCTTTCCGGTGAGCGGCGCGGTGTGTACAGAACGATGAGCTATGTGGATGGCCAGCGCGTCGAGTTCGACTTCGAATTTCCTCTCGCCGAGATCATCCTCGACTTCTACGACCGGCTGAAGACGATCAGCCGCGGCTACGCGAGTCTCGACTACGAGATGCTCGACTACCGCCGCAGCCAGCTGGTGAAGCTCGACATGCTGATCAACGGCGATCCGGTAGACGCATTCTCCGTCATCATCCACACGGACAAGGCGTATGAATGGGGCCGCAAGATCGCCGACAAGCTGAAGGAGCTGATTCCAAGGCAGCTGTTCGAGGTAATAATTCAGGCCGCGATCGGCCAGAAGGTGATCGCGCGCACCACGGTGAAGGCGCTCCGCAAGAATGTCCTCGCGAAGTGCTATGGCGGCGACATCACCCGCAAACGCAAGCTCCTCGAGAAGCAGAAGGAGGGAAAGAAGCGGATGAAGCAGGTTGGATCCGTGGAGATCCCTCAGGAGGCGTTTCTGGCGGTCCTGCAGGTGGATTGAGTGACCGGCGCCCCGTCGCTGGTCGTTCAAACGGCCTTCATAGGCGACATGGTGCTCACGACACCGCTGATCGCCGAACTGGCGCAGCGCGGACCTGTGGACGTGGTGGGGACGCCGGCCAACATCTCACTGCTGGCGAACAATCCCCACGTTCGAAACACGATCGCCTACGACAAGCGCGGCGCGGGCGCCCTTCGAAGGTTGATCGACATTGGCCGGAAACTCCGCATGGATCGATACGACGCGGCTTACCTGGCCCAGGGCTCGATCCGCAGCGGGGCTCTGGCTCTCGTCGCCGGGATCCGAAAACGCGTCGGCTTCGACACGGCTGGCGGACGCTACCTCTACAGCCTGCGCGTTCCTTATGACGAGGGCTCGCACCACTCCGAGCGTCTGCGCCGGCTCGCGCGCGAGGCTGCGGGGCCGGCTGAGCCCAGTCTGGAAGCGCTGCGTCCGCGCCTCTATCCCGGTGACGCGGAGCGTGCGAAGGTCGATGCGCTGCTGCGGGAGAACTCTCCGGGTAACGAGCCGCTCGTCGCGCTCGCACCGGGCAGTGTCTGGGCCACCAAGCGGTGGCCGTACTATCCCGAATTGGCCGCGCTCCTTCGAGAGCACGCTCGGGTCGTGATCGTCGGGAGCCCCGCCGACAGTCCGCTGGCCGATGCGATCCGGGCCCGCGCAACCGATGCAATCGACGCCGCAGGCCGTCTGTCGCTCCTCGGGTCCGCCGAGCTCCTCGGGCGCTGCGCTGCGGTTGTGAGCAATGATTCCGCACCAGTGCACCTCGCCTCGGCGATGAATGTGCCGACGCTTGCCGTTTTCGGCCCAACCGTGCCGGCTTTTGGGTTCGGGCCTGTCGCAGACGTGAGCGACGTAGTGGGACACGACTCGCTGGCCTGCAGGCCGTGTCATCGCCACGGTCCCCAACGTTGTCCGCTTGGCCACTGGCGTTGCATGGGCGAGCTTTCGGCGCATGAGGTCTTTCAAACGCTCACCCGACTCATTCCGGGCGTCCTCGGCCCGACACCGGCCGATCTCGCGTAAGGAGAGATGATGCCCCCGGAGCGTTACATCATTGGCGTGGACCTCGGCGGCACCAACATCGTCGCGGGGGCAATGCCCTATGACGGCAGTGCCGAGCTCGCGATGCGCTCGCTGCCCACCCGCCCGGAGGAAGGCACTGAATCGGTTCTGGCGAGAATCGCCGAGATGGTCGAGGACGTGATACGGCAGACGATCACGGAGACCGGCGCCGCTCGGGAGGATTTTCTCGGCATCGGAATCGGGTCCCCCGGGCCGCTCAACCGCGCGCGCGGAGTGGTCATCTTCACGCCGAATCTGGGCTGGCGGGACGTACCGTTGCGGGACGAGATCGCGAAGCGCGCGGGACTGCCCGCAACACTGGACAATGATGCCAATTGTGCGACGCTCGGCGAGTGGTGGTGCGGCGCGGCGAAGGGGCATCGCAATGTCATGGGCCTCACCATCGGCACCGGGATCGGCGGAGGGCTGATCCTGGAAGGCCGGCTGTACCACGGCTCCTCGGATGTCGCCGGCGAGATCGGGCACACAACGATCGATGCAAACGGGCGGCTGTGCAAGTGTGGCAATTACGGTTGCCTGGAGGCCTACGCGTCCGGAACCGCGATAGCGAACCGGGCAGCAGAGGCGCTGGCAAGTGACGGCGCGTCCCGGATACTGGAGCTTGTCGAGGGAGAAAGGGACCGCATTACGGCGCAGACTGTTTACGAGGCGGCACGCACGGAGGATGTTCTCGCGCTCGAGATCGTACACGACACTGCGCGGTTTCTCGGCATCGGCATATCGAACCTGCTCAACGTATTCAACCCGGATATGGTAGTCATCGCCGGCGGCGTCACCCAGGCTGGCGACGCTCTGTTCGAGCCCCTCCGCGCAGAGGTCAGGCGCCGCGCGTTCCGTCCTGCTGTTGAAGCGTGCGAGATAGTGGCCGGTGCGCTTCCCCTCTCCGCCGGCGTGGTTGGCGCAGTAGCCACATTCAGAGCACAGACCTTCGGAGAGCTGTAGCGTGCGCCGGCGGCGCCTCGGCGTTATCGGCAGCTTCGTGTGGGATGTGATCCACCGGCCGGGCCCTCAGGACGCGCCCATTGAGGAGTGGGGAGGCATCACCTACGCCCTCGGCGCGCTGGATGCGGCGCTTCCGGAGGACTGGGAGATCGTCCCCCTTGTGAAGGTCGGCGCTGACCTCGCGCCGCAAGCCCGGGATTATCTGGCGACGCTCCGTCGAATCGCGCCCGATGCCGCGCCGATCGAGGTCCCACAGCCGAACAATCGGGTCGTTCTCCGCTACACCAGCAAGGAGCGCCGTTGCGAGCAGCTGACCGGCGGAGTTCCACCGTGGCAGTGGGTCGGCCTCAAGCCGCTGCTGGGCGACCTGGACGCGCTGTACGTCAACCTGATCAGCGGATTCGAGTTGGACCTGGAGACCGGGCAGCTCCTGCGCCGCCACTTCAGCGGTCCGCTCTATTGCGACCTCCACTCGCTGATCCTCGGCGTCACACCGGAAGGAATGCGGGTGCCGCAGCCCCTCGCCACGGGAGCTGAGTGGTGCCGCTGCTTCGACTTCATGCAGATGAACGAGGAAGAAATGGGTATGATCGCTGACGATGCGATCGTTTTCGCCGCCCAGGCGCTACAGGAGGGGCTCCGCACGCTTGTCGTGACACTTGGCAGCCGTGGGATTGTTTACTTCGCTGCACCAGGGTTCGAGCGAATCACAGATCTGAAGCGAGGCAGTCTTTCAACACCTTTTGGCCCAATCAGAACGGAACTGATTCCGGCAAGAAAGAACTTGACAAAAGTTGCCGATCCGACGGGATGCGGAGACGTGTGGGGTGCGACATATTTCTCGCGGCTTCTGGCCGGCGACGAAGTGAGCCGTGCCATGCAGTTGGCGATGTCCGCCGCTGCACGCAACGTCGAGCACCGGGGAGCCACGGGTCTCGCGCAATTCCTCAGAGGGGAGCTCACAACGGCGTGACGACAGTGGTCAACGTACCCAAGTCACTGGACGATCACCGCCAAGTGGAACAGCTCCTCGAGCAGGTCGCCGGCGTTCCGGCAGACGCGAAGCTGCTGGTGGACGCGAGGCATACGACGTTCGCCTCCCCGTACGGCCTGACGATGCTGCTGACGCTCGCGCAGACGCGGCTGGAGCGGCCGGGCTTCTACCCTCCGCTGGCGGAGGACACAGGTTCCTACTGGGCCCGCTCGCACTTCTACAAATTCGCTGAGGAGCTGTACGATTTTCACGGCCGCGCGCACCCATCCACGCGCACCGGGGACTCCAGTGTGCTGCTGGAGGTGACGCCGGTGGTGCAGAGCGAAGATGTCCACGCGGTCGTCGAACGCATCCAGGAGAAATCGCAGCAGATCCTTACCGAAGAGCTGCGGCTTGAACCGGCGGCGACGATGCGATTCACTATGGCGTTGTCGGAGGCCTGTCAGAACATTGTGGAGCACGCCGGCCGTGGTGGTTGGGTGGCCGTTCAGCGGTATCGCTGGCAGGCGCGGCTCGGCGGCCGGAAGGTGGTGGTGATGGGAGTGTGTGATGCAGGGATGGGAATCCGTGCGTCGCTGGAGAGCTCGCCTGTACGCCGGATCACTGACAGCTGGGATGACCGGGTTGCTCTCGAGGAGGCGGTGCTCAATGGCATCAGTCGTCACAGGGATCCAGGACGCGGTCAGGGGTTCCGTGGAATCCGCAGCTTTCTGGACAAGTGGGACGGGAAGATGGGAGTACGCAGCGGGTCCGCGCGCCTCATCTCGCCGATGCCCGAGTGGAATCCGGTTCCGGACGAGCCTACACTCGAGGAGAACCTCACCCCGTTTCCGGGGACACAGCTGCAGATCATCATCCCCGAGCGGGTGTCATAGATGGTAACGCACATAGATCTCAAGACGGTTCTCCGCCGGACGGTGTGTGAGCTGTTTTCCAACCTGGTGACGCGTCCGACGGGTGCGGCTGTCCGCGGTGGCATCGAGCAGCAGCTGGCGCTCGTGGAAAACCCAACGCTCACCGTTATCGACTTCTCTCACGTGGGGCTGCTCGACTTCTCCTGCGCAGACGAGATAGTCGCCAAGCTCCTCCTGCGTCACGTAGCAGAAGCTGACCCGGGACACGAGGTGTACTTCCTGTTCCGGGGGATCAGTGAGACGCATCTCGACGCGATCGAGACGGTGCTGGCACGGCACCGCCTCGCGCTGGTGACCGATGACGGCTCCGGCTGCGTCCGTCTCGTAGGCGAGCTGGATGACCGCCAGCGCTCTACGTGGGAAGCGATCTTCCGCCTCGGCTGCGCCGTTCCCGACGACATTGCCGGTGAAGCCGGCATTCCCGCCGAGGATGCTGGAAAGGTCATGGAGGATCTGTGGCGACGGCGGCTCGTCATGCGAAACGCGCAGGGATACGTAGCGGTCGGCGCGACGGCGTGAAGTTCCGTCCGACGCCACCGCGGCGCCGGGTCGAGGGGTACGCACCTCCGCTGCAGGTGTCCCGCTTCATCGCGACGCGCGCCGGTGACCCGGAGCGCGGGCCGAAAGTCTGGATGCGGGAGTCCGAAGCGAAAACGAGGCTGCTACAGGATGGGGAGATGGTCTGGGTTTTCGGCCCTCGAAGACACGACCTTGCCGAGCTGGCGATAGACGACGCGGTACCGAGGGGCTTCGTGGTCGCCCGCGACATCGCCGGAATCGCCGCGGCCGAGATCGTCAGGATAGTCAAGCCGGACCACGATTCGAGCCCGAGACCGGACCGTGTCTGAGCCCGCGCGGCGGGTACCCGCACTCGCGACCAGAGTCGTTCACGCCGGCGAGGCACCGCGCGGCCCGGAGGATCCCGTAGTCACACCGCTCGTGCAATCGGCCAACTACGGCCAGGATTTCGGCACCAGCGAGTTGCTCTACACGCGGTACGGAAACACTCCGAACGCTGAGGTGGTCCAGCGGCGCATTGCCGACCTGGAGGGCGCAGAAGCAGCGCTGGTACTGGCCAGTGGCATGGGCGCGACGGCGTGCGCGCTGCTCACGCTTCTCCGGCCGGGCGACCACGTGCTGGCCAGCGGCTCCATCTACGGCGGCACATACCGCCTCCTCACTGAGGAGCTTGCAACGCTCGGGATCGGCGCGACTCTCGTCGATCCATTCGATCCCAGGATCTGGCGTCAGGCCGTGCGCCGCGAGACGCGTGTGATCTTCGTGGAGAATCCGGTGAACCCGACGTGCCGCGTGCTCGATCTCCGTCCGATAGCAACTCTGGCGCATGGAGCGGGTATAGCGCTTGTCGTGGATTCCACCATGGCAAGTCCAGTCAACCTCCGTCCAATCGCGCACGGCGCAGATGTGGTCATCCACTCGGCGACGAAATACCTCAATGGCCACAACGACGTCCTCTGCGGTGTCGTCGCCGGTTCCGCGTCGTATGTGGAGGAGGTGCGGCAGAAGATGATGGTCTGGGGCCAGGTACCGGACCCGTTCGCCTGCTGGCTCCTGGAGCGTGGGCTGAAGACGCTGTATGTCCGGGTGCAGCGACAGAACGCATCGGCTCAGCGGGTCGCAGAGTGGTGCGCGACAAGAGCTGAGATTTCCACCGTGCACTACTCCGGCCTGCCTTCGCATCCCGACCATGCGGTCGCGAAGACGCTTCTGGACGGATTTGGGGGAATGCTGGCATTCGAGCTCGCGGGCGGGGCCGGGGCAGTGAAGCGCTTCCTTCCGGCGCTCGAGCTGTTCGTGCACGCCGCCAGCCTCGGCGGATCCGATTCGCTGATCATCGAACCCCGGTTCTCATCCCATGCCCGCATGAGCGACGAAGAGCGGCGCACGGCAGGGATACGCGACGGCCTCGTGCGGATCAGCATCGGCCTCGAGGATCCGGACGACCTGATAGCGGACCTGGAGCAGGCGCTCGCCGCATGATCCGTCTGCACAACGTGGGTAAGGAGTATCCGCGTACGGGCGTGGCGCTGAATCACGTCTCCTTCTCGATGAAGAAAGGAGAGTTCGTCTTCCTCACCGGGCCGAGCGGCGCGGGCAAGAGCACTGTTCTCCGGCTGATCTACATGGACGAGAAGCCCACGCACGGCGAGGTACGCGTAAGCGGTCTGACCTCCCGCTCAGCGCGGCGGCACGAGATCGCAATGCTGCGGCGCAGGCTTGGAATCGTCTTCCAGGACTTCCGTCTGCTCGACGACCGCACTGCTGAAGCGAACGTCGCCTTCGCCCTCGAGGTCACGGGTACTCCGAAGGCCGCGATAGCGCCCAAGGTGAACCGCGCCCTCGCGCAAGTGGGGCTGGCATCTAAGGCCACGCGCTATCCGAAGGAGCTGTCCGGCGGCGAGCAGCAGCGCGTGGCGATCGCCCGGGCGCTGGTCAACGATCCCTTCGTCGTGCTCGCGGACGAGCCCACCGGCAATCTCGACGAGCGGGCAACACGCGGAATCTTCCAACTGCTGCGGGACATAAACGCGGGTGGAACCGCGGTGCTGATGGCCACGCACGATCTCGACCTGGTGCGCTCGACCAACGCACGGACACTCGAGATGAATCATGGGCGCATTGTGTACGATTCGTCCGAGTCGGTCGAGTCGGTACTGGAGCTCGAGGAATGAGGCTGGCGCTTCGCGAGGCTCTCGCTGCGTTCCGACGCGCTCCGCTGCTCAGCATCCTCGGCATCGTGACCATAGCGTTCTCCCTGTTCGCTTTCGGGCTCTTCGCCCTCGTGGCGCTCAACATCCGAACCGCGCTGGTCGCCGTGGAGGAGCGGGTGGAGATCCGGGCCTTCGTCGCCGAAGGCACCTCGGTCGAGGCCGTTGCCGCTGCAATGGGTGACATCGGCTCGTTCCCGGAAGTCGCGCAGGTCCTGTACGTCACGCCGGAGCAGGCGCTCGAGCGTGCCCGCCGCGAACTCGGTGAATTCGCCGACGTGTTCGAGAGCGCGTTCCTTCCGGCTTCCATGGACATCCGCCTGCGGCCCGGCTTCCGCGATCCGGCGACCGTCCGTGGAGTGGCTGCACGGCTCGGCACATACGAGTTCGTGGATGACGTGCGCTACGGTCAGGAATGGGTGCAGAAGCTGTATGACCTGCGGACGCTCGCAACGGTGGCAGGCATGGGGCTTGGTGTGGCCTTCTCGGCCGTGGCTGTGATCATCATTGGCGCAACCATCCGCACCGCGGTACTGGCACGTAGCAGAGAGATCTGGATCATGCGCCTCGTGGGAGCCACCGACTGGTTCATCCGTGCACCGTTCCTCATCGAGGGATTCATGAAGGGTGTCATGGGTGGAGCGCTCGCGCTCGGCATGACGTGGCTTGCACACAGAACCATCTCCCGCAACTTCATCGAGACCGTGTTCTTCGATGCAGACATCGCGTTGATCGGGATCCTCGTCGGCGCGCTCATGGGTCTTTTTGGCAGTATGTTCTCCGTAGGGAGACACCTGCGGCAGGTCTGATGAGACGCCTCGTACCGCTGCTCGCCCTGCTGGTCATGTCACAGGCAGCCGCTGCACAGCAGCAGAAGGCCCAGACCAGTGAGGCGCGTCTGCGGCAGCAGCGGCAGGAGCTGGAAGCCGTCCGGAAGGAGCGGGCCGACCTGCAGCGACGGATGTCCACGCTGCAGACGAGAGCTCACGACCTCACCGAAGAGGTCCGGCTGCTCAATCGTCAGCGCGACGCGACAGCGCGTGTGGTTCGATCGCTCGACCAGCAGCTCGCCGCGATCAACGACGAGGTGAAGGGAACCACAGTCGCCCTGGTGCAGGCCGAGGACGAGTCGAACGTCAAGAAGGCCGTGCTGCAGCGGCGGCTGGCAGACATCTACAAGCGGGGCCCGCTGTACACCGCGGAGGTACTGTTCAGCGCGCAGTCGTTTGGCGATCTCGTGACACGCTACAAGTATCTGCACCTCCTGGCGCAGCGTGACCGGGCCCTGGTGCGCCGGGTGGAAGAACTCCGTGAGCGCGTGGCACGCAGCCGGCAGCAGCTCGTCCGGCTGCAGTCGGACATCGAGCACAATCGATCGGAGAAGGCGCGGGAAGAGGAGCGCCTGCGTACGCTGGAACAGCGGGAGCAACTCGCGCTGCGCCGGGTCCAGCAGGACGCAACGCGGACGCGTCGCCGGCTCGAGCAGCTGGCCGCCACGGAGCGGCGACTGAATCAGTTCTTCGCCAACCTCGAGGCCGAGCGCCGACGGGTGGCACGTGCGCCGAGCACGATCACCACGGCAGACCTGGGGCGGCTCGCCTGGCCGGTGGAAGGAGCGATCATTTATCGGTTCGGGCGGGTGGTGAACCCGAACAACACCACAACACGATGGAACGGGATTGGAATCGCGGCGGCGCAGGGCACGCCGGTTCGCGCCGTCTCATCGGGCACCGTCGTGCTCTCGGAAGTGATGGGAACGTATGGAAACACGATCATCGTCGAGCACGGCGGCGGTGACTATTCGGTGTACGGTGCGCTCAGCCGCATGGACGCGCGGAAGGGCGCCCGCATCACGAAGGGCCAGGTGATCGGCGCAGTCGGGGCCACTGACCCTGAGCTTCCGGCGCACCTCCACTTTGAGATTCGGCGAGGTGGGCCGGCCGTTGACCCGTTGGAGTGGTTGCGGGCACAGTAGTCTCGGATGGCGCTCCGCCTGCCTGGTCGGAGCGGCGGCAGCCGGCCGCAGTGATGTCTCGCAGCTGACTGGCTACCGCACGTGACACCTCGCCGCGGTTTTGCGACTGAGCGTTCGCGACCAGCCTCGCCTCGCCAGCACCCAACTACGGATCTCCTTGGCGCGCACACCTCCATTGCCGGTGGCACTGCGCAGGCGCCGCCGCGCGCGAAGGCGATCGGCGCCACTGCCATGCAGATCTTCACGAAGCAGGGGAACCGGTGGGCGGAGCGCGAGTGCCTGGACGACGAGTGCGCTGCGTTTTCGACTGCTCTGGCCGATACGGCAGTACGCGCCACAGCCGCGCACGACAGCTATCTGATCAACCTCGCGTCACCCGACCCAGTGCTGCGCGCACGATCGCTCGAGTCGTTCGTGGCCGAGCTCCGGCGATCCGCCGCGCTCGGGCTCGAGTATCTCGTGTCACATCCCGGGAACTACATGGACGATCGCGCGAACGGGGTCGCGCGGAACGCCGAGGCCATAGCCATCGCGCTGGAGTCGGTCCCGGGGCCGACGACGCTGCTCATGGAGCTCACGGCCGGGAGCGGAACAGCCCTTGGCTCGACGTTCGAGGAGATGGCCGAGCTGGTCGAGGCGATCCCGGAGCCGCAGCGGTCCCGAGTCGGGGTCTGCCTGGACACGGCTCACGTCTGGGCTGCGGGATACGATCTGGCCGCCGACTACGAGGGCGTCGTCGCTCGTTTCGGCGACGTGATCGGACTTGTCCGGCTGAAGCTGCTGCACGTGAACGATTCCAAGGCGCAGCTCGGCTCGCACCTCGACCGGCATCAACTCATCGGAGAAGGAACGATCGGGGAGGACGCGTTCCGCCAGCTGATGAACGACCCACGTTTCGCAACACTGCCGAAGGTAATCGAAACGCCGAAGCTGGGCGACGCGGAAGCTACGGACCGCCAAATGCTCGCGAGGCTGCGCAGCTACATCGAGTGAGGCTCAGCGCACCTCGAACGTGAGCGTCGCCCACTTCGACTCGTAATCGAGCGAATCCGACGTCACAGGCTCCATGTGGATGAACTTCACGTACCACCGCCCTGCCGGTGTGAGCCTCACGGAGGCGACCCCGGTCGAGTCTGTAGTCGATCTGCGCGGCGCGATGCGCGCGCCTGAAGTCGTGCGCCCCCCTGCGATGACCACCTGCCCCGCCACCGGCTCCCCGTCCACCAGCGCACGCACACGAAGCGACTGGCCCCGCCGAAGCGAGTACGGATTCTCGACCGGCACGAGCTCGGCGGGATAGCCAAGCACTGCGGTGTAATCATCGCTGCGCTCTGTTCCAACCTGCAGCAGAGCTTTCACGTGTTTATGGTAGCTCTCGCGGGCCGTGGAATCGAGCTCACCCCGCTCACGCCTCCGCTCGAGGATCGGGAGGATCCCTTCCTCCTCGAGATAGCCGTTGAAGACACTTCCTTCCAGCGTGATCTCGCGCGGCAGCAGCGATGCGCCGATCACGTAGGTGCCCGCATCAGTGAGCGGTACATGAATCACGGCGAGCTTTGCATCCGCCGAATCCCACAGGGACCGGTCGAGTTCCCGCCGGCTGCCGCCGGCCACAATCGACAGGTCCCGCAGCCGCTCCCGCGACACCGCGCCGTCGCTCGTGGAGTACGTGCCATTCATCGCACTCACCCGCGCCGTCGAATTCGGCGCGAGGAAGAACGAGTTGAGCGTGAGAAAGAGATCGTGCGCGCCGGCAGTCGCAGCGATGGTCAGAAAAAGAGCGATGGCCAGAATCAGGCGAGGACGCATGAGCGGATGGGTCGTTGGTTATCAGCAGGCGATTCAGCTCGACTGAGCGGACGGCACGCTACTAGAACAACACACGGTAAACCAGAGCAAAATTGCGTCCCGGATTGAACGCAAACTGTTTGATACGACTCGTCGCGTCCCTGTACCGCTCGTCGAACAGATTGTCCACGCGAAGCGTGATCGTGTGGTACAGCCCCCGGCGCACGAGGTTGTATCCCAGCGACACGTTCACGAGATCGTATGGCTCGGTTGGAACGGCCGACGGATCCTCTTCGGTAGCCGCTGCGGGAACGCGTCTCTGCGCGAATCCATGCCGGTAATCCGTCTCGAACGTGAGCTGCTCACGCTGCCACCGGACGAGCGCGCCGAGCCGCGCAGCCGGCATGAACGGCAGCGGCGTGCCGTCCCGCAACCTGCCGCGAACGGCGTCACCCATCACTCCGAGCACCAGCCCTCGCGTAATCTCCCCTTCCAGATGTCCTTCGACCCCAAGCAGGGACGCATCGGTTTGTGCGTACCGGTTGAGCGGCATCTGGACGAGGATCTCGTCCTCGTCCACCAGTAGCGTATCGCCGACGATGTTCACCGCGATGTAGTCGTCAATACGATTGTAAAAAGCTGATACCTGCGCATTGGTTCGCGTGCTTCGCCCGCGAAGTACGAACTCACCGCCGGTGTTTGTCTCCGCTCGGAGCTGCGGATTCCCGACGTCGAACGTTCCGGTGGCAGCGTGAATCCCGTTGGAGAACAGCTCTTCCACCGTCGGTGCGCGGAACGCCCGTGCGACGTTCGCGTTGAACGAAATCACAGAACTCAGAGGGAAGACGAGTCCAACCGAGCCAGAGAACGTGCCGAACGTCCGCTTCACGGGATCGCCGAACCGCTCATCGCCCTCTTCTGATTCGATGTTCGTAGCGTCATATCGCGCCCCAACGTGAAGGTGCGGTGCCCGCTCGCTGGCTCCGCGCCCGAGCGTGAAATCCTGGAACGCGTATATGCCGAGTGAGCGGCTGTTCGCGGGCGGCGTGAGCGCCTCCTCCCCTTCCGCGGAGTACTGCCGGAAGAAGCCGGATGCCCCGAGAGCGCCAGGACTCCCGAACAGCGTCCGCGCAGTGGCACTGAAGGTCTGAGTCTTCAGGTCGAAATGCGTTCCGATGTCACCATCAGGCTCTATCTCGTCATGCTCGTACCACTGCCCGGTCGCGTCGAGACGCACGATCGGGATCCGCGTTCCGTCGAAACGCAGATCGCTCCGCGCTGAGACCTGCTGCCGCTGGCCGTCGATCGTAAGGAATTCGGGATCCTCCGGGTCCGCCGGAAGTCCGTACCGCATCTGCGTGATCTGGTATGCGGCTCCACCCGAGAGCCGATCCCCGACGAAACCAAGGCCTACCTGACCACCGGTCTGGCGGGCGAAACTGTTCAGCAGCTCGGCTCCGCCTCCCGTACGCACATCACTCACCTGCCTCCGGTTGCCACTTCCGGTCACGGCGACATCTCTCCCAAGAGGTGCAGTGAACGCCAGCGAGAGAGCGCCACCCGGGTTCACAGACTCGCCCTGCGCAGCCACCTGGCCCTCGAAGTGGTTTGGTATGGATGTCGGGATGTCGCGCGTGATGACGTTGACAACGCCACCGAGCGCATTGCTGCCGTACAGCAGAGCGGCTGGGCCGCGTACCACCTCGATGCTGGTTGCAGTGAGCGGATCGATCGTCAGCGCGTGATCGGGGGTGGGTGCGGCGAGATCGCCTACCCGCTCGCCGTTCTGCAGTACCAGGACGCGATCGCCCGTCAATCCGCGTACGACCGGCATGTTGGCGGCGGGCCCGTTGTAGCGCATGGACAGCCCTGGCTCGTTGGACAGTGTCTGAGCCACGCTCGACCCAAGGCTTCGGTTGAGCGCCTGGCCGGAAAGCTCGACAGTCGATTGCGTAACGTCGAGGGGATCCGCCGCGAACCGTGTCGCGGTGACCTGGACGGCAGCCAGCCGCACGGCCGATGGCCGCATCACCACCGCTACCTCCGTACCCTGCACCGGAGGAACTGTGATCGGCGTCCTCACGGGCGCATAGCCGACGATCGTGGTGTAAAGATCGTACCGCCCGGGCGGAACGAACTCGAATCTGAACCTGCCGGCGCCGTCGGTCGTAGTGACACGATCAAGTCCGATGATCGCGACCTGGGCGTGGGGGACCGGCGTACCCGCACTGTCGCGAACCGCTCCGGTCACCGGTGCGGGCACCGCCTGGGAATACGCAGGCGCTGGCGACACCAGCGTCGCCAGCACCGCTATGGCCGCAGTGATAACTATTGCACGCATTCTTGCTCCTGTGGATTGGGGCTGCCACCCTGCGGGTCATCCGCAACTGGTGGTCGATAATGCCGCCGCGCCTGCGGCGGTTCAGCCAATCCGTACGGGCGGACTGCGGGCGCGCAGCGCCTGCCCCGCGCCGGAGCTTGCAACGGTGATACCGAAGTCCGGCGCTGGTAGCGACGTGAACAGGCTGCACGAGGGCTGAACTGGCCCCGGAGCCTCGTAGCACGGCCTGAGCGCCATGCACGCTGCACACTCGTGGGGATGAGCGCGCGTCTCGTGGGTCGAGCCGAACCCGTCGACGTGCGCCTCGAGGGTGGACCCCAGGGTCCGGACGAGCCCATCGGCAACAGCCGCCAGGGGCGCCACGGCAAGCTGCAGTGCGGCGACCGCTACGATTGCCCGGCGAAGCCCCACAGAGTGGTTCGGCATACGCTTCAATTATATCCGTTCCCCGTTGCGGCGTTCCGCCAGCCCCGACGGTGGGGCTAGATTGGGGGCATGAAGCGCCAGAACGCGCTCGATTACCACGCACAGGGGCGGCCCGGCAAGATCGCGGTCGTCCCGACCAAGCCCCTCCTGAATCAGCGCGACCTCGCCCTGGCGTACTCCCCCGGGGTGGCGGAGCCGTGCCTGGAGATCGCGAAGCAGCCTGAGGACGCCTATCTCTACACGGCCAAGGGCAACCTCGTGGCTGTGGTCACCAACGGGACCGCAGTCCTCGGCCTGGGGAACATCGGCGCGCTCGCGGGCAAGCCGGTGATGGAGGGCAAGGGCAACCTGTTCAAGCAGTTCGCCGACATCGACGTTTTCGATCTCGAGGTCGGCTCGGAGGACCCGGACGACGTCATCCGGTTCTGTCAGCTGCTCGAGCCTACCGTGGGTGGTATCAACCTGGAGGACATAAAGGCACCGGACTGCTTCTACATCGAGGAGCGGCTCCGGGAGACGCTGCGCATTCCGGTATTTCACGACGACCAGCACGGCACTGCGATCATCTCGGGAGCCGCGCTGATCAACGCGGTCGAGATAACCGGGAAAGACATCGCGTCGCTGCGAGTGATCTTCTCGGGCGCGGGTGCAGCTGCGATAGCAACCGCCGAGCATTACGTGAGGCTTGGCGTCACGCGCGAGAACATCGTCCTGTGCGATACGAAGGGGGTGGTGTACGAGGGACGCGCGGAGAAGATGGACCCGTACAAGGCCCGGTTCGCCGCGCGAACCAAGGCGCGTAACCTGGCCGAGGCGCTTGTCGGGGCCGACGTGCTGGTCGGTCTTTCAGTGGCTGGCGCCGTCACACAGGACATGGTACGCAGCATGGCCGAGCGGCCAATCATCTTCGCTCTGGCGAACCCTGTTCCCGAAATCCTGCCGCACGAGGTGCGCGAAGTACGCGACGATGCAATCATTGCGACGGGGCGCAGCGACTATCCCAATCAGGTCAACAATGTACTCGGCTTCCCTTTCATCTTCCGCGGAGCGTTGGACGCACGTGCCAGAGAAATAAACGAGGCGATGAAGATGGCGGCCACCCGCGCGCTCGCGCTGCTGGCCAGGGAGGACGTGCCGGAGAGCGTGTCACGGCTGTATGGGTTGCAATCGGTCAAGTTCGGTCCCGACTACCTCATTCCCTTCCCGTTCGACCCGCGCGTGCTGCTCTGGGTGTCGCCGGCTGTCGCCTGGGCGGCGGTGGCAAGCGGCGTAACCGATAACTTCATCGACCTGGACGACTACCGGGATCGTCTCGAAGCCCGCCTGGGGCGCGCCCGCGGCCTCATGCGCGGGCTGATGACACGCGCCCTGCGGGAGCCGAAGCGCATCGTCTTTCCCGAGGGCGAGCATCTCAAGGTCATGCGGGCCGCACGTGTCCTGGTGGATGAGGGGATCGCCAGGGCCGTGCTTCTGGGGAACGGAGGGGCGATCAGCGCAATGGCCGCAGCCAACCGTATCTCGCTCGAGGAAATAGAGATCGAGGACCCGGCGAGCTCGCCACGCCGCGAGTCGTACGCCGCGTACCTGTGGGAGCGCCGGCAGCGAAAGGGACTCAGCCATGCGGAGGCGCACCAGCGCCTCTTCAACGGCAACTACTACGGGTCGGTGATGGTGGCGCTCGGCGACGCAGACGCGCTCGTCTCCGGCGTGACGACGCATTACCCGGAGACGCTGCGTCCAGCTCTCGAGGTGATCGGGGCACATCCGAAAGCCGGCCTTGTGAGCGGCCTCTACATGCTCGTCTTCGAAAAGCACGTGATCTTCTGTGGCGACACGACGGTGAACATAGACCCGACGGCGGAACAGCTCGCCCAGATAGCGTATGCCGCCTCGCGCATAGTCCGCACGTTCGGCCTCATCCCGCGTATTGCGATGCTGTCGTTCTCCAACTTCGGCTCGGTGCGGCATCCTGAAGCCGAGAAGGTCGCACGCGCAGTGGCGCTGGTGCGCCAGCGCGATCCGTCGCTCATGATCGATGGTGAGATGCAGGCGGATACAGCACTCGACGAGGAAACTCTCCGCGGCGCCTACCCGTTCAGCACGCTGGAGGAGCAGGCAAACGTTCTGATATTCCCCAACCTCAGCGCGGGGAACATCGCATACAAGCTGTTGAATCATCTCGGCGGCGCCACAGCGATAGGACCGATTCTCGTGGGGATGAACAAGCCGGTCCACGTGCTCGAGCAGGGCGCGGACGTTGAGGAAATAGTGAACATGGCCGCTGTAGCTGTCATCGACGCTCAGGAGCGCTCCGGCGGTGCGGCGGCCCGCGCCGAAACAGCAGCCCACATGGAGCCACACCTCGTGGGAGCCGCTTCCCGCGGTGGAGGTCGATAGATGGCAACAGAAATGAAGCCCGCCCGGGGCTATTCCGATGCACGCGATCAGGGTGAGGCGCTCGCTGCCCAGGGGCTGCACCCGACCGGACGCGTGCACTGGAACCTCGTCACCGCCGAGCTGATCCAGGAGGCGGCGCGGCGGAGAGAAGGCGAGTTCTCCGAGATGGGCGCCTGGGTCGCGCGCACTTCTCCGCACACCGGCCGCTCGCCCAATGACAAGTTCGTGGTCCGGGAACCGGGAACAGAGAAGGACGTGGACTGGGGCAAAGTGAACCAGCCCATCTCCAGGGAGCACTACACGCAGCTGCGCGCAGATGTCCAGACGTATCTCGACAAGCGGGACGAGCTGTTCGTGCAGGACCTGTACTGCGGCGCGGAGTCGCGCTACAGACTGTCAGTCCGGTACGTGTCGCCGAGCACGTGGCACATGGCGTTCGTCCGGAACATGTTCATCAGACCGGAGCCCAGCGAGCTTGCTACGTTCGATCCGAACTTCACGGTGCTGCACGCCCCGGAGTTCGAGGCAACGCCTGAGAAGCACGGGACGCGCACAGGTACCTTTATCGTCCTCGATCTCGCCGACAGGACGATCCTGATCGGGGGCACGCGGTACGCCGGCGAGCTGAAGAAGTCGATGTTCACGGTGATGAACTACATCCTGCCGAAGCAGGGCGCGCTTTCCATGCACTGCTCGGCGAACATCGGGAAGGATGGTGACACTGCCCTGTTCTTCGGGTTGTCGGGAACGGGCAAGACGACCCTCTCCGCCGACCCGGACCGCAGGCTCATTGGTGACGACGAGCACGGCTGGTCAGATCAGGGCGTGTTCAATTTCGAGGGAGGCTGCTACGCCAAGGTCATCAACCTCTCGCCTGAAGGGGAGCCGGACATCTACAGGACGACCCAGATGTTCGGCACGATCCTGGAGAACGTCGTTCTCGATCCTGTCACGCGAAGGGTGAGGTTCGAGGATCAGACGATCACGGAGAACACGCGGGCATCATATCCACTGCACTACATCCCCAACTACGAGCCCAGCGGCCGCGGCGGTCACCCGAAAAACGTCATCTTCCTCACGGCTGATGCCTTCGGCGTACTCCCGCCCATATCGCTTCTGTCACCAGAGCAGGCGATGTACTACTTCCTCTCCGGCTACACTGCAAAGGTCGCGGGTACCGAGCGTGGAGTCACCGAGCCGCAGGCGACTTTCAGCGCCTGCTTCGGCGCGGTGTTCCTCGTCTGGCCGCCCACGAAGTACGCGGAGATGCTCGGCGAGCGCCTGCGCAGGCACCGTTCCCAGGTATGGCTCGTGAACACCGGCTGGACGGCAGGTCCGTATGGTGTCGGCCACCGTATGAAGCTCGGCCACACCCGCGGGATGATACATGCCGCGCTCGGTGGAAAGCTGGACCGGTCAGCCATGGAGAAAGACCCGATCTTCGACCTGTGGCGTCCGACGTCAGTGCCCGGCGTACCCGATGAAATCCTGAATCCGCGCAACACCTGGTCAGATCCTGCTGCGTACGACGAGCAGGCGAAGAAGCTCGCAGGGATGTTTCAGGAGAACTTCGAGAAGTTTGCAACGGTCAACTCCGGGATTCGCGACGCCGGGCCGCAGGAAGGGATTCCGCCGCAGACCACTACAAACGGTCAGGTCGAGGGCTGATAGCGGGGCTGGTTCCGGCCGGGCACGGCGACGCAACAACACGGCACGTCCGTGCACCCCCATTGCGCAACGGCCGAAGCGCACCGAGATTCGCACCGTGACCTCCGATCCGTATGCTGACCTCCGCGACCTCGTCCTCCATAGTGTTCTGGAAGGGCCAGCGGACTCCGGACCTGCGATCCGTCGCTCGGCCGCTGATGGGACTGCAGTTCCGCCTGCGTTGCAGCCGTTGATCGACAAGATCCACGCACACGCCTACAGGGTCACCGACGCAGACGTCGCCGCGCTCCAGATGGTATACGGTGAGGATGGCGCGTTCGAGATAATCGTCAGTGCCGCGCTCGGCGCGTCCCGCGACCGGTTGCTCGCCGGGCTTGCGGCGCTGGAACAGGCATGAGAGTTCGAAAGGTGCATCGCGGGCACGCTCCCGGTGACAGGATCAAACTGCTGCTGATGCGCATCATGGCGGGCCACGCGCCCGGTGTCGTGCGCACGCTTCTGTACCGCAAGAATTTCTTCGGGCGACCCTTCTCCGAACTCACCCAGCGGGTAATGCGTGGGCCATCCGCCTGGACCGTCGGAGAGCGCGAGATGTTCGCCGCCTTTGTCTCCCGCCTGAACCAGTGCGTTTTCTGAACTAACGCCCACTCCGCGGTCGCGGAGGCAGCCCTCGGTGCGGGTACAATGGAGCAGGTCCTCTCCGACTACAGAACGGCTCCCATAAGCGAAGAGCTCCGCGCCGTGCTCGCCCTTCTCGAGCGATCCACCCTGCACACCGGGGAGTTCGGGCCCGACGATGTCCGCCCTGTGCTGGCACTCGGCGTCACGCGCGAGGCAATCCGGGACGCCCTGTATGTCGCCTTCCTGTTCAATACGTACGACCGCCTCGCGGACACCTTCGGCTGGGAGCTGCCCGACGAGCGCTACTACCCCAGAGCCGGGCGCTTCCTTCTCAGCAAGGGATACCTGTAGCCCTTCGAGCTTATCTTTGCCCGGGTGCAATTTGAGATAGTCCGCGACCCGCTGTGGAACAACATCCGGATAGACCCGGTCGCAATGCGACTTGTCGATACCCGTGAATTCCAGCGGCTCCGGTATGTACGACAGCTCGGTCTGGCTCATCTCGTATACCCGGGCGCGACCCATTCGCGTTTCGAGCACGCGCTGGGCACTTACCACCTGGCGAGCCGGACGATCTCACTGCTCAGCGAGCGCGGCGAGCTCGAATCGATCGGCGCCGATGAACGGCAGCAGGTCAGAATCGCGGCGCTGCTGCACGACATCGGCCACTATCCCTTTTCTCATGCCCTCGAGGAGATCGGTGCGCTGAACCACGAGGACGTCGCTGGTCCACTCCTCACGACTGGCACGCTGGGTGAGGTGCTGCGCGAAGAACTCGGTGTTGGCGCACCGGAGAAAATCCACGCTCTCATCACCGGACGCAGCGACAGCCCGCTGCGGGGACTCATCTCCGGATCTCTCGATCTGGACAAGCTCGAGTACCTCAAGCGCGATGCCTTGATGTGCGGCGTCCCCTACGGCGAGATCGATGTGGATCGTCTGACGAATTCGATGCTGCTCCTGCGCGACCCGCAGACCGCGGCAGTCTCGGTTGGTGTGGCCGAGAAAGCCCTGTCCGCATTCGAGTCGCTGCTGTTCGCCAAGTACCAGATGTACCGGAACGTGTACTGGCATCACGCTGTGCGCAGCGCGACAGCCATGTACAAGCGGCTGGTGGCGGACGCGATCCGCGCCGGTACGGTCTCCCCTTCAGACCTCCCGAATCACTCGGACGAAGGCCTGCTGCATCAGCTCGAGAAGGGAGACACGCGGCTCCTCACTGCACTGCGCGAGCGACGCCTCTTCAAGCGCGCGTTCGAGGCGCCGTCCACAGAGCTCGACACCGACGCACTCGATCCAATGCTTGAGAGCGCCGAAAGCGTGCGCGCCGCCGAGGATACCCTCGCTCGTGAAGCTGGAGTCGCTTCAGGCGAGGTGTTGCTGGATTTTCCGGCGAAGACTGAGATGCTGGGGCTCGATATCCTGGTGGTGCGCCGTGACGGTGCCGTTCAGCGGCTCACTGCGTCGGGGTGGCGCGAAGCGATCAACCTTCCGCGCCTTGCGGAGGAACTGTACCGTTCGACACGGTGGCTCCGCGTCTTCTCCAGCACCCGCGTACGGTTTTCGTCGGAGCAGGTTCTCGCCGCGCTCGGTGTGAGTCCCGCGCGATGACGAGCCTGGTCGAGCTGGAGCGGCCGTCGTGATCGAACCGCTCGCAACACGCTTCCAGCAATTGGAGCGAGACCGTGAGGCAGCCGAGGCGCAGCTGGCAGGACTGACGACCGCGCAGACGACGTTCCGGGTGCGGGAGGATGCCTGGACCATCCCCGAGGTAGTGGACCACGTCGTCCGTGTGGAGCGGTCGGTGCTCGAAGGAGCGCGGAAGCCTGGAGTTCAGCGCACCGAGTGGCGCCCGAAGCGACTCAAGCGGCTGCTGGTATGGGCGGCATTCCGGTTGGGAGTCCGGATCAGAGTCCCCCAGCGGGTCCGTCATGTGACACCGGCCCGTGGCGTCGATCTGGAGGAGGTTAGCGCGAGGTGGAGCGTTCTCCGGGAGGAATGGAGGGAGTTCCTCTCCACGGTCACTCCCGACCAGCTTGGGCAGCTGGCGGTCAAGCACCCGATCGCCGGGCCGTTCAGCTATCGTGACGTTCTGAAGTTCCTGGAATGGCACCTGCGGCACCACCGGAAACAGATCGGCCGAATCTCACGCGCAGCACCCGCTCCCGGCCCGGCGCAGGAGCCGGAGCGGGGTGGCAGCGCGAGCGTTGGCCGAAGCGGAGAACCCGATGAGGAAACCAGCTGAATCCCATGCACGGCACCAGAGTGTTCCAGCGATTTTGCTGCTCGCTCTTGCAGCGGCCTGCACACACGGAAACACCATCGACGTGACCGGGCCGCCACTCGTTCGGACCTCGCAGGACAGCTATTCCGCCGCGCCGGGCGCGTCGGAAGTCCGGATATCTGTGACACTGACGAACCACACGGGCGAGGTGCTGTACCTGGACGGCGCGGGTCGGGATCTGCAGGTGGTCGAGAAGCTCGTGAGCGGTGAGTGGCGGGTGGCGTATCACCCGATCTATACCATGCAGGCCGCTGAGCCACTCCTGCTGCCCAATGGCGAGTCACGGCAGATGACGGTCTCGCTCAACCTCCAGCCCGGTACCGAGCCACAGTTCCAGGAACCCCCGCCGGGCAGATATCGCCTCGTGTTCGGCTACGGACAGGGTGCGGAGCACCCCCTGATGACGGTCAGGAGCAACGAGTTCGAGATCCGCAGCGGCTGAACCGAGTCCCACGCGGACCGAAGGCGACGACAGCACCCTGGCACTCGAGCCGGAAACGCTCTACAGCCTCAGCTCCGCGATGTCGCGATAGATATCGAGCGCTTCAGGGTTGGCGAGCGCCTCGGTGTTCTTCGGGACACGGCCGTGAATCACGTCGCGCACGGCGATCTCGCTGATCTTCCCGCTGATCGTACGCGGGATGTCAGCAACCTCTGCGATCACCTTAGGCACGTGCAGAGGAGTCGCATTCTCGCGGATCTGATCGCGGATACGCTGGCGCAGTGCGTCGTCGAGCCTCGCATCCTTCTTCAGGCGCACGAACAGCACCACGCGAACATCACGATCGTCGCCTTCGCCGACGTCCTGCCCGACCGCAACGCTCTCCACTATCTCCGGCAGCTGCTCGACCTGCCGGTAGATCTCCGCTGTTCCAATCCGCACACCGCCGGGATTCAGCGTGGCGTCGCTCCGGCCATACACGATGAGACCGTCCCGCGGAGTGAGCTCGGCCCAGTCGCCATGGCGCCATACGCCGGGAAAATGCTCGAAGTAGGCGGCGCGATAGTTCGTCCCGTTGGGATCGTTCCAGAACGCCACAGGCATGCTGGGGAAAGGCTTCGTGCAGACGAGCTCGCCTGCTGCGCCCCGAATCGGGCGCCCTGTATCATCAAAAACATCGACTGCCATTCCAAGACCGCGGGTCTGGATCTCGCCGCGGAAAACGGGCGTCACCGGATTGCCAAGGGCAAAACAGGAGATCAGGTCGGTACCGCCAGTGATGCTCGCGAGGTGGACATCGCGCTTGATCCGATCGTACACGTAATCGAAGCTGTGCGCGGCGAGCGGGCTGCCGGTGGAGAGAATTGCGCGCAGCGCCGACAGATCGTGCGTGCGCGCCGGCTCGAGCTCCTCCTTCTCGCAGAGAGCCAGATACTTCGCGCTGGTGCCGAACACTGTGACGCGCTCGGACGCAGCCATGTCCCAGAGAATCGAAGTGTTCGGCGCGAGCGGGGCGCCGTCGTACAGAACCAGCGTCGCACCCACGGCGAGCGAGCTTGCGAGCCAGTTCCACATCATCCAGCCGCAGGTGGTGAAGTAGAACACCCTGTCCTCCCGCGTGATATCGGTGTGGAGGACATGCTCCTTGAGGTGCTGAATGAGTGTGCCGCCCGCCCCGTGAACCATGCACTTGGGCAACCCCGTCGTGCCGGACGAGTACATGATGTACGCCGGGTGATCGAATGGCAGTCGCTCGAACGGCGGAGCCGCGCCCGCGCGCCCTTCGGCGAGAAAGTCGGCCCAGTGCACCGCGTTGGCGACACCCGCGAGCTGCGCTTCCTTGCGATACGAGACAACTACCACCTGCTGGAGCGACGGAATCTCCTGCGTGAAAGCACGCACGCGCTCCAGTGACCGAATCTCCTTCCCCGCATAGCGATAGCCGTCGGCGCAGAACAGCACCTTCGGCTGGATCTGGCCGAACCGGTCGAGCACGCCCTGCAATCCAAAATCCGGCGAGCATGACGACCAGATCGCTCCAACCCAGGTCGCCCCGAGCATGGCCACCACTGTCTCGGGGAGATTGGGCATGAACCCAGCGACGCGGTCGCCCTCCTTCACACCCAGCGCTGACAGCGCCGACGCGACCTTCGCCGCCTCCCGCGTCAGTTCCGCGAAGGAAAGCTCGCGCTGTCGCCCTTCCTCGTTCCAGAACACGATCGCCGGACGGTCGTCGGCGTAACGCAACAGGTTCTCGGCAAAATTGAGCCGCGCCCATGGAAACCAGCGCGGACCAAGCTGCGGATCGGGTGGTGCCATCCGGTCGATGCCGATCGGCGAGCGCGGCCAGTCGCCGGGGGTGTCGTCGCTGACACTGGCGTCGCTCGCCATGATACCGCAGAACTCCCACACCAGCAGCCAGAAGTGCTCAGGGTCGGCCACCGACCACTCCCAGAGCGCACGGTAATCGGCGGCAACATCACCCGTCACGTTGACATATCCACGCGCGGCCGCGAGCCGCATGACCCGCGTCATGCCGGCCGAATCGATCCTCTGCTGTGACGGTCGCCAGAGCGGCTCAGTCGCCACTGATGTGCTCATCCTCGAAAACTAGAGCACCGCAACGCCCACAGCACCGGCATTTCGGGCGGAGGCCCGGGACGCAACGAGCCCCAGCGCAGCCGGGGCCCGTCTCACATGTGAATGCCGGGAGTCAGGCTGGGGTCAATCCGCCAGCGCGACTATCAGCAGCGCAGCCACGACAGCAATACCGATAATGATCACCCACCTCATCGTCGGATCCGTCGTGATCTGGGCCGCGGATGTCGATACGTTCTCCGAACTCTTCGTCCGCTCCACACCGACGCGGGCGGCTTCATCGGTTACGAGCACCTTGGCCTCAGCCGCTGCAGACGTGGCGGAGGCTGGTGATGGCGGAACCGCGTCGCGAACGAGTGACGTGCCATCGACAGGGCGGGAGGTCTGCGCCGACAGCTCTCCCGCCGTAAACAAGAACATGGCCGCTCCAGCGAGCGACAGTACGAGATACCTGCTGATCCTTTTCATCAGACCTCCTGTCCGGACGAGTGCGACTCGACTGTGACCAGGCGGCTGGCATCCCCCGGTTCAGGGCCCGCCCCGGTGGGAAACAGCGCCGCTATCGCATGCTCGCTCTGCAAAGGCTCGGCCGGGGTCGCGCGGGTTCGGCGACCCCACGCAGCCCCCGTGGCCGAGCAGCTTCGTCCACAGGAGGCGCGCTCTGGCGCCGGTGATCAGAGCTCCGAGGTTCCTGCTTAGCTCGTCGGGGGGTTGAACTGCACGTGCTGACCCTCGACCCAGCTGCGGTGATAGTCAGGGTCCTCGAACTCCATCGCGGGCGCTGCGACGTGCAGCGGCCGGAACGAGTCCATCATCACCGCCAGCTCCTCCGTATGCTTCGCCCCGATGCTGGCCTCGGCTCTCCCCGGATGCGGTCCGTGTGGAATGCCGTCCGGGTGGTGGGTGATACTGCCGAACTCGATTCCCTTGCGGCTCATGAACTCGCTCGAGGCGTAATACAGCACCTCGTCGGAGTCCACGTTGCTGTGATTGTATGGGGCGGGAATCGCCTCTGGATGGAAATCGTATGGGCGCGGGCAGAATGAGCAGATCACGAAGCCGTCGCCCTGGAAGGTCTGATGAACAGGCGGCGGCTGGTGCACCTTCCCCACGATCGGCTCGAAGTCGTAGATGTTGAAGATCCAGGGATAGAAGTAGCCGTCCCAGCCGATGACATCAAACGGGTGATGGTCGAGGATTATCTCGTTGATGCCATCGTACTGCTTCACGAGGATCCTGAAATCGCCCATCTCGTCGTGGGTGTTGAGCTCGGTCGGGCGCAGGATGTCGCGCTCGGAGTACGGTGCGCCCTCGATGATCTGGCCAAATTCGTTGCGGTAGCGCTTTGGCCAGCGCACGTGCCCGCGGCTCTCGAAAATCACGAGTTTCGGCTGTTCGGCACCGAAGTCGAGCTTGAACCGGTACATGATTCCGCGATGGATCACGACGTAGTCCCCTTCGCGGACGGGAAGGTTACCGAAAATCGACTCCAGCGTCCCCTGGCCCTTGGCTATGTACACTACCTCATCGGCCTGCGCGTTGCGATAGAAGTGCGCGTCGTTTTCGTCAGGCTCGACGTACAGCATCGCGATGTCGGCGTTGAAGACGATCGGGATACGGTCCATCGTGGGGCTGCCACCCTTGCGTGCGCGCGACGTGAGGAAATGCCGGTGTTTCAGCGCACGGTCAGGATCGAGCTCCCATTTCAGATCCCTGATCCTGCGTGCTGACTTCACCGTCGTAGGGGGATGGACGTGGTACAGCAGCGACGACGTGCCGGTGAATCCCTCGTGCCCCATTAGCTGCTCGGCATACAGCCCGCCGTCCGGCTTGCGGAAGGCGATGTGGCGCTTACGCGGTATCTCGCCGAGGGTGTGGTATATAGGCATCCGAAAAACTCCTTGTGTTACCGCTGGTCGCTAGAGGTTGCCTCGCAGCCCCTGCTCCCTCTCAATCGCTTCGAACAGTGCCTTGAAGTTCCCCTTGCCGAAGCTGCGCGCGCCCTTGCGCTGGATGATCTCGTAGAAAACAGTGGGCCGGTCCTGCACGGGCTTGGTGAAGATCTGCAGCAGGTACCCGTCCGGGTCGCGATCGACCAGAATGCCGAGCTCCTCCAGCACACTGACCGGCTCGTCGATTTTTCCGACGCGATCCTGCAGCTCGCCGTAGTAGGTGGTCGGCACGGTCAGAAAATCCACGCCGCGATCGCGAAGCGAGCTAACCGTGAACAGAATGTCATCAGTGGCCAGCGCCATGTGCTGCACGCCCGGCCCCCGGTAGAACTCCAGGTATTCGTCTATCTGGGACTTCTTCCGACCCTTCGCCGGCTCGTTGATCGGGAACTTGATCTTCTCATTGCCATTGGAGACCACCTTGGACATGAGCGACGTGTACTCGGTCGAGATGTCCTTGTCGTCGAAGGAGATCAGGTTCCTGAACCCCATCACGTCCTCGTAGAACTTGACCCACTTGTTCATCGCGCCCAGCTCGACGTTACCAACGCAATGGTCGACGTGCAGCAGTCCAACTCCTTCGGGATTGTAACGAGGCTCGACGGGCTTGAACCCGGGCAGAAACGGACCGTTGTAATTCCGCCGCTCCACCAGCGAATGGATCGTCTCGCCGTACGTGTGAATTGCGGCGATCACTACTTCACCGTGCTCGTCTCTCAGCACCTCCGGATCGCGTGCGGAGCGCGCCCCGCGCTCAGTAGCAAGCTGAAACGCCTCACGCGCGTCGTTGACCCACAACGCGATGTCCTTGACGCCGTCCCCATGCTCGTGAACGTGCGCCGAGATGGGTCCTTCGGGGCCGAGCGCCGACGTCAGCACGAGGCGTATCTTGCCCTGCTCGAGCAGATAGCTGGCACGGTCGCGGACGCCGGTTTCCGGCCCGCGGTAACCCACAAGCCGGTAGCCGAAAGCGGTTCTGTAGAACTGACTTGCCTGCTTTGCGTTACCGACCCAGAACTCTATGAAATCAGTCCCGTTGATCGGGAATACGTCGGTGCTCGTGTCGGGCGTGGGAAGGGTCGCAGTGGCCATTTAGCTCCTCCTTGTGCGGCGGCGGCGGCGCGAGTCGTTCCTGTCCCTGCATCATAGAGGCCGCCGCTACCGCGGACAAGGAGCCGGCGTGGCGGGCTCCGAACTGCAATAAGAGAACAGCTCGCAGTCACGACTCTTTGGCCGCTTTCGTCTTTCCGTGCGCCTCTGCCAGCTTCCGCCCGATGGCACGGTAGAAAGCAGCATTGTCGCCCTGCCCCTGTTGTTCCAGCGACAAGGCCGCGAGCTCGATCGCGTAGAGGATGTTCCCGAGGTAAAGCTCAGCCAGCGATCCTACGCTCTCCTGCTCCGTGCCGTCAGCGCCTGACTCAGCCGCGTGCGGCATGCTCCGCCGTGATACCCGGCATGGTCTTGATCGGCGGGGACGACGGGCCAGTGACGTGCACCAGAATCGCCGTGATGTTGTCCACACCGCCCCGGGCATTCGCTTCCGAGATCAGCTTGGCGACCACTCTCGAGGGGGACAACGGCGTGCGGAGGATCTGTTCAATACGCTTGTCGTCCAGCATCGCGGTAAGCCCATCGCTCGCCAGCAGAAACACGTCGCCTTCCCTGAAGTCGCCGTCCTGAATATCAGGCTCCACGTCGGACGTGGCGCCACAGCAGCGCGTGATGACGTTGCTGTACGGATGCGAGCGCGCCTGCTCTGCGGTCAGCAGCCCGGCGTCGACCTGCTCCTGCACGTACGAATGATCTTTCGTAAGCTGGCGGAACTCGCCATTGCGCAGGAGATAAATGCGCGAGTCGCCGATATGGCCTATCACATAACGGGTCCCCGAAAGGAACAGGGCAGAGACGGTCGTGCCCATTCCCTGCTTCTCGACCTCATCGACAGTTCGCTTGTAGATCGCCTGATTAGCATGGCGCAGCGCCTCGGCGATCGAGGCGTGCACGTCGCCATTCTCCACAGCCTTGGAAACGGGAAGCTCGCCGGAGATGATCTCGACGGCCATGGCGCTCGCCACTTCACCGGCGGCATGGCCTCCCATGCCATCGGCGACGATGAAGAGACCTCGGTCGCGATTGGCGTCGGCGAAGAGACTGTCCTCATTGCTCGATCGCATACGCCCGACATCGGTCCCCATCCCGACCGACAGCTCCACTACGGCACTCTCCGGGGGGTCGATAAAAGCACTACGGTCGCGGATGGGTCAAAGGTGTCGAATGGTTGAAAACGGTCGCGTAAGGTATATGCCTGACGCCGGACTGAGCCAAACCTACGGGCGCGTTGGCAGGGCCTGCAAGCATGTCGTGGTCCCCGGGGTACTTGCCAGGTCCTCGCACGTCTGTAACCGCCAGAGCCGCCATACAGCCCGGCGGCGTCCATGAGCTCCTGGCGGGTGGCCCGCTCAGCCACAACGCGCGATCCGGCACCAGGCTCCCGTCGGCGTCGGTCTCCGGGCTGATGCTGGCGTCGGCCGCCGGGAATGACCACCTTAAGGGTGAAGCTCCGAGCGAGCGTGGTACGCTGGTTGCACTTGTACCGCGCGCGGGTCACCAAAACTCAACGGAGGCGCTGCATGTCCATCCTTGCCTGGATCGTGCTCGGCCTGATCGCGGGTGCGATCGCCAAAGCCATCATGCCGGGGAACGACCCCGGCGGCATGATCGTCACGATGCTGATCGGAATCGTCGGCGCATTCATCGGAGGCTTTCTCGGGAACATGCTCTTCGGACTCACCCTCACGGGCTTCTCCTGGCAGAGCCTGCTGCTGGCCATTGTGGGCGCCCTGCTGCTTCTCTGGATCTACCGGATGACCACGAGGACCAGAGCACCATAAATGCGGCGACTAGCGAACTGGCGACTGGCAACCGCATGAGGTACTTCCTTTCCGTTAGTCGCTAACCGCTGGTCGCCAACCGCTAGTCGCCATCCGTACTGTCTACGAGGGCGCCCCGGTCTGACCGCGGGCGTCCTCGGTGTTTGTTCGGTACCACATTCTGGTTTAGCTTCCAGACTGTGAAGTCCCACATCGTCGTACGCGGTGCCCGGCAGCACAACCTGAAGAACATCGACGTCGAGATCCCGCGCCGCGCACTGACGGTCGTCACAGGGCCATCCGGATCGGGGAAGTCCTCACTCGCCTTCGATACGATCTATGCAGAGGGACAGCGCAGATACGTTGAATCTCTCTCCGTGTACGCGCGGCAGTTCCTCGACCGCATGGAGAAGCCCGATGTGGATCTCGTCGAGGGGCTCTCACCTGCCGTTGCCATAGAGCAGAAAAACCCGACCAGGACTTCCCGGTCCACGGTCGGTACGGCTACGGAGATCTACGACTACCTCCGGCTGCTGTGGGCCCGGATTGGCCGCACGTACTGTCCGACCTGCGGGGCGGAGATCCGCCCGGAAACGGTGCAGTCGGTGACCGACGCTCTGCTGCTCGCACCCCCCGGTCGCGTGCAGCTTGGATTCCCTCTCAAGGTGTCCGACCACGTCACCGATGCCCTCCTGGCGGAGAGCCTGCGGGCGCAGGGATTTCTCCGGGTGCGCGCTTATGGGGAGGTTTTCCATCTGGACGAGGCCGATGGAGCAGCCAGAGCCCTGCGCGACGCGACGGATCTGCTCGTGATCGTGGATCGCCTCACTCTCGCCCGCCGATCCGCGGGACGTATCGCAGAAGCAGTCGGGACAGCCTTCCGGGAAGGGGATGGTGAATGCGTGGCGCTGTTCACGGATCCCGTCTCGCTGCAGCCTGGCACGGACGCTCGGAAAGAGTGGCGCTTCACTGAAAGATTCGAGTGCGCGCACGATGGCACGCGCGTTCCCGCACCCACTCCGCAGCTCTTCTCGTTCAACAATCCGCGGGGCGCCTGCACCCAGTGCAACGGGTTCGGTGCGGTACTCGAATATGACCTTTCGCTCATCGTGCCATCGCCTGGCCGCACGCTGCGGGAAGGGGCGATCGATCCGTGGAACAAGCCCCGCTACGGAGGGAAGAGGAGAGCGCTCGCGGAGTTCGCCAAACGCGAGAAGATCCCGCTGGACGAGCCATGGTCGCAGCTTCCCGCCAGGCAGCGCGACGCGCTGCTGCACGCGCGTACACGCGGCTACAAGGGGATCTTCCCGTTCCTCGTGGACCTCGAGGAGAAGCGGTACAAGCAGTACATCCGCGTGTTCCTGCGACAGTATCAGAGCGCCATGGAGTGCCCGGAATGCCGTGGCGGAAAGCTTCAACCCGCGGCGATGAACGTGAGGATCGGCGGTCTTACCATCGCCGATGTCGCAGTACTCCCGATCGACCGCCTCACAGAGTGGCTCGATGCGCTTCCCCTGAGCGCCTACGAGCAATCCGTGGCCTCCACGATTCTCGAGGAGGCGAGGTCCCGCACCGGCTTCATGTGCGACGTCGGACTCACGTACCTCTCGCTCAACCGGGCGACACGCACATTGTCGGGCGGGGAAGCGCAGCGCATCGGCCTGGCGAATTCCCTGGGCGCACGTCTGGTGGATACTCTGTACGTGCTCGACGAGCCTTCCATCGGGCTGCACCCACGTGACATGGCGCGTTTGCTCACGCTGCTCACCCGGCTTCGCGACAGCGGGAATACGGTGCTCGTGGTGGAACACGATCCGGAGGCGATCGAAGTTGCCGACTGGATGGTGGAGCTTGGTCCCGGGAGTGGAGAGCACGGCGGGCAGATCGTCTTCAACGGCCCCATCTCCCGGATAGCCGAGAGCCCGCTCACCGGGCTGTACGTCACGGGTGCGCGGGTGATCCCTCTTCCCGACGCGCGCAGATCGCTTGGACCCCGCTGGATCACCCTCACCGGAGCGCGGGAGCACAACCTGCGCGACGTCGACATACGGATCCCCGTGGGTGCGATGACGGCGGTTACGGGAGTCTCCGGATCCGGGAAAAGCACGCTGATTCACGACGTGCTGTACCGTGCACTGGAGACCCGGCTCCATGGAGAGCACAGCGCGAAACGCCATCTCGGCGAGCGCGTGGGCGAGTTCGCCACCCTCAGTGGCTACGAGGCGCTGACTGGGGTCGTACTCGTGGATCAGAGTCCAATCGGGAAGACCCCGCGCTCCAATCCTGTCACCTATGTGAAGGCCTACGACGAGATCCGCCGCATCTTCGCTGACGCCCCGCTCTCGCGGCAACGCCGGTACACCCCGGGGACCTTCAGCTTCAACGTGGCCGGAGGACGCTGTGAGAAGTGCGAGGGCGCAGGTGCTCTCGAGGTCGAGATGGTGTTCATGGCAGACGTCTTCGTTCCGTGCGAGGAATGCGGAGGCAAGCGGTTCAAGCCTGAAGTGCTGGAGGTGCGCGTCAACGGACGCAGCATCGAGGACGTCCTCGCCCTCACCGTGGATCAGGCCATCCGCGCCTTCCCTCGTGAGGAGAAGCTCGGTCAGGCGCTATGGCAGCTGCAGCAGGTCGGGCTGGGTTACCTGCGACTGGGACAGCCCGCGACCACACTTTCGGGCGGAGAGGCGCAGCGCATCAAGATCGCCCGCGAGCTGACGCGGTCTGCGCGTCGCGAGGGCAGGAAGCTCTACCTTATGGATGAGCCGACGACCGGTCTCCACATGGAGGACATCAGGCGCCTCTCTCTGGTGCTCGAGCGTCTCGTGGAACACGGGCACACAGTCGTGCTGATCGAGCACAACCTCGACGTGATCAAGCTCGCCGACTGGGTGATAGATCTCGGCCCTGAAGGCGGGGACGAAGGGGGGCGCGTGGTTGCGATGGGTCGTCCGGAGGAGATCGTGGCGGTTCCGGAGTCGTATACCGGACGCTGGCTCGCGCCGCTGCTCACGCCCCAGGTCGCTGTCGCCTCTCCTGAACCTGCCGCACGAGCCGGGTGACAACCCCGCGCGGAGCCAGCCGCCGCGCCTGGACAGCAAGCTTGTTCTGGAGTCCCGGGATCGCGACACGCACACCGTCCTGCAGAGCATCGTAACCGAAACGCGCGACGGAGTGTGCATCCGCAACCCGCTTGGATCCAAACCGCTCGGGTGCGCCACCGGAGATGGCATGGAACTCGGTGGCCGTTGGCCCGGGGCACAGGGCGGTCACACGCACTCCGCTCTCCCGCAGTTCCTCTGCAAGCGCCTCGGTAAGGCTCAATACGTACGCTTTGGTCGCGTAGTACACGGAGCGAAGCGGTCCCGGGAAAAGTGCAGCCACCGACGCAACGTTCAGGACTCCACCTGTGTGACGCTGCATCATCGGTTGCACGAACAGTTTCGTCAGGTGAGTAACCGCCGCCACGTTCACCTGAATCATCTCCAGCTCACGCTCCAGGTCGGTTTCGGCGAACTCACCGGCGAGGCCAAAGCCAGCATTGTTCACGAGGATATCGACCCGGAGGTCGGCACCTCTTATCGCCTCGAACAGTTCGCCGGGAGCAGCGGGGTCTGAGAGATCGGCAGGGAGCACCGTGGCCCGAACCCCGTACTTTCCTTCGACCTGGCCAGCAACGGCCTCCAGAGCGTCCACCCGGCGTGCGACGAGGATCAGGTCGTGCTCGTGCTCGGCGAAAACACGCGCGAGCTCGGCGCCGAGTCCCGATGATGCACCCGTAATGAGGGCGGTCCCACGCAGACCCTTCGGTGCTGAAGCCATGAGAAGAGTTGGTTAGGGTTAGCGCTCGGCGGGTGCACGCGCCCGAACAGCGCCCACGGGGGCGGATCGTCCCGTAACATCCGGCCGGGGACGCTGGAACTGAACCCCGCTCAGTGCGACATCGCCGTGCGCCGTTGAAGAGTCAGCGCTGGATCAGTATGTTCAGAGGTTATTCCCGAGTAGCTCAGTCGGTAGAGCAACGGACTGTTAATCCGTGGGTCGTGGGTTCGAGTCCCACCTCGGGAGCTGTCACCAGGAAGCCCGCAGCCGCCGAACCGCTGCGGGCTTCCTGCGTCCCACTCTCGGCCGGACGTTGCGATGCTATTGCACGCCGGTCTGAGCCATGGTCAGCTCGCAGCACCCGGCGCTGCAGGAGACCCAGGCAGAGCCCCTTCCCTGTGCCCACAACGTGCGAACACCGAAAAAGCTCGTGCGCTCCGCTTCAGCCACATCTCCCCTGTGAACACACCCGCCGAAGCGGGCCGATGAGTACGATGGAGCGGGCTCGTCAACAGCGCACGGAGCGATGATCCCTGTTCTCCCCCGCGGCTGAATCGCCGGATTGGGTCCACGCGTAAGACGGACGATTGTAAATGCGGCCGTATCAGAACTCGTCCCAGGCGTGACGACAACGTAATACTCGTGGCTGGCGCCGGGAGTCGTGCCGAACGTGGGGTCGCTGCCGCCGCCCAGGTTACGCAACCTCGCGACGACAGTCCCGAAATTCCCCACGTCATTCAGATCCACCCGGTTGGCCTCGCTCATGGCTTCGATCATCAGCTCGGCGTCGCCTGGTGGCTGGGGCGCGCCCATGCCGGTGTCTGAAGTCATAACGTCATCCACCGCGCTGCCGCCGAAATACAGCGCGCTGACGACCGTCTGGAACTCATCTCCCGTGTAGTCGGTCACCGGCTTGGTGAGCCTGGGTGAACCGCGATCCTCCGAAGGCGGCTGTACTGTGTCGCTCCCACGATCGTCCGGTCGAGCGCACGCTACGAAGGCTGCGGCTACCAGGCATGCCGCCGCCGCTACCGCTGCGCGACTGCGGTACCTCACCATGAGCAGTTGCATATGCATCTCCTTGATCGGGTAAACCGCTAGGGCCCTGCGATCACGCGCATCCGGGTCACCATTGGCGCAAGCTCAGGATCGGATCTCTGCCACAACGCTACAGCCGCCGCCGCCCACTGGCGAGCGCTGTTGGTATCGCCCGCGCCCGTCGCGAGCTCCGACCGCAACACCATCGCACGCGGCAGCGCAGCGGCCTCCGACATCCGGGTGAAAAGCGTGCTCCTGTGCGTGGGCAAAGAACGAAGGACCCTGTCCAGCTGACCCGCAGCACCGGCGCTGTCGCCGAGCTCGGCACGCAGCCAGGCTGCCTGGAGTGTGTAGTCGAGCGAGACGTCACCCGGACGCATGGCGCGGTGATCCATGTCCACACTGTCGAGCAACCGGCTTGCGCGGGCCCGGTCACCGGCCGCGAAGGCCCGCAACGCCCGCTGCAGGGCGCTAGTCTCGCTGCTGCTCCACAGCGCAGACGCACCGCCGGTGCAGGACGCAGCCCACATCCCCGGCAACCCGGTGAGCTCGTCCCTGACCGCCGACCACCGTGCCTCGGGCACATTTGCCTCGATCGCCGAATCCAGTCGGCGGAGCGTCGCGGTAAGGCTCGCGCACGCGCCGAGCGCGGCCTGCGCGTCGAGTACGGCCGCGATCGACACCAGCGGCGCCACGAGCTGACCGCCGTCGGCCAGGGACGTACGGGGCAGCGACGCACCTGCCCTCGTTGCGACCGCAAGCCGCCCCGTCATGCCGGCCGTTGCCCTGAGCGCGCGCGCTGTTGCCTCGTCGTGAGGACCGCGCTCGTCCAACAGTGAGTCCGCAAGCGCGCTCGCAGACGAGAATGCTCCGGCCCGCACCAGCAGGCGGAACTCTCTCAGACGAAGCTGGACCAGTTCCGCCCGATCCGATGTCAAATTCCGGACACGACGTACGGCGGCGAGTGCGCCAGGCTCACTGCCGACTCCTTCCACGACTTCGCCACGCGACTCGAGGATGTCGGCGAGCGCGAGCAACGGCGCCGGGCTAGCCGGCCGACGCGCGTTCCAGGCGCGGATGAACGCCAGCAGGCGCGCTGCATTGCGCTCCAGCGCCTGCTCGTGCGCCGAGACCGGCGGACGCGCCTCCGGCGGAACGGCGCCCGAGAGCAGGTACGGAGTGTAGGCGAGCGTATCGCCAGTCCATTCCGGGTATGCGCCGAAATGCCCGGATTCCCGCTCGTCGCGTCCACTTCGCAGCTGACCCTGCTCCGTCTTCAGCATCCGCTGGAGCCGCGGATACAACGGCAGGTCGAACGCCCGCGGGTCGAGCGAAAACGCGCGCAGGTAGGCTCCCGTGGCCGTGTGATAGCTGGACCTGAACGCCCATCCGGACCTCGAGCTCCGGGAGCGCACGACGATCGAGTCGCGGTAGCGGCACTCCCCAAGCGCGTACCAGATCGCGAAGTCCGAGGAGTCGCTGGGATGTGCGCGGTCGAAGGCGCCGCAGGACTCAGAATAACGCCCTTCGGCCAGGGCAACGATCCCGTTGGAGATGTGTGCTTCGCGCTCGTCCAGTGCAGCAGGCGCGGCGGCAGCAATGCGCGCGGACGCCAGCCACGCGTCAGACGGATGGTCGAGGAGGAGTCCGAGCTGAGCACGGCGCAGGTGCGCCCGCGCAAACTCAGGATCGACCGTCGCAGCAGCGGCGAAACTCGAAAGCGCAGGACCGAGCGCGCCGCGCGCATACGCAACCTCGCCGCGCTCGAAGGCGAGTCGAGCGGGATAGCTCGTCGTGCCGATCCCTCCGGGCGGGGACGGCCTGGCCCCCGGAAGACGCAGGAGGGCGTCCACCGCATCGGGTATCGACGCTCTCAGCTCCTCTTCCGACCGTGCCCTGACGGTAGCATGGCGCAGCGCACTGCTGGAGGCCACGTCGTACACGCTGGCCGTAAGCGTCATCCCCTCGCTGGTGCTCGCGATGCGTCCCCACACCAGACGACCTGCACCCATTGCCGCAGCCGTGGCGATCGCTTCACCAAGGGACGTGATTTGCGTCCGGTAGGCCCCGATCGCATCGCGGACGGCAAGGTCCTCGACGAGCGGCAGTCCATTCCATTGTCGCAGCCCCGCGTAGAAGGCATCCGCCGCGTCCGCCCCCGACACTGACGACGCGATTTCGCCCTCGAACGGCAGCACGACGAACCGCGACGTGTCCAGCGCCGGCGAGAGCAGGCCACGTACGCGGGAGTAGCCCTGCGTGAAGCCGAGCACGGCGAGCACCACGATAGCGGCAGCCGCACCGGCGACGAACCACCTGCGGCGTGTCGTTCGCTCAGCCATGTTCCGCATACCGGACGGAAGCTCTGCCGTCACCGGTGCGCCCAGAGCCTGGATGAACGCTCCGATCGTCGAATAGCGATCGGCCGGCGTGAGGGATAGAGCCCGCGCGACTGCAGCCTCGATCTGCGCCGGTACTGCGGGGCGGTAGTGACTGAGTGGCAGAGGATTGTGAGCGAAGCGCTGGGCGATGACAGCCTGGGCACTCGCCCCAATGAATGGCGGCACTCCGGCGAGCATCTCGTACACGACGCAAGCGAGGCTGTACTGATCGGAGCGGGTATCGACAGCACTGTCGCCACTGCCCTGCTCGGGACTCATGTACGTGGGCGTGCCGACAACGAGGCCCGTGGACGTGAGAGTCTCACCGAGTGCGGCATCCACCGCACGAGCGATCCCGAAATCGGCGACGCATGCGCGACTACCCGAGAAGAGGATGTTCTCCGGCTTCACGTCGCGGTGCACGATCCCATGGGAGTGCACGTACTGCAGCGCCTCGCCGACATCCCGCGCGATACTCACGGCGTCTTTCACCGAGAGCTGCCGCTCCCGCTTGAGCCTGGCCCGAAGCGAGCCGTCCTCCATGTACGGCGACACGTAGTAGAAGACGTCGCCAATCTGACCGGAATTCTCGATGGGGACGAGATGAGAATGTCCGAGGGACGCCACGACTCTGATCTCCCGCAGGAACCGCTGTGCGCCAAGCGCCTGAGCCAGCTCTGCATGCAACACCTTCACCGCCACGGAGCGGTGCGCGGCCCTGTCCTCGGCGAGGTAGACCGCCGCGCTTGCACCTCGCCCGATCTCGCGATCAACGTCGTAGCGTTCAGCGAGGGCCTCGCGAACGGTCTGCAGCGCAGCTGTCACAGGCGGAACCTCGCGCTCAAAGCCGCGCTAACATTGACGCGTTCCGCACCGGGGCGCCAGCGGCGCGGCGGCCCGCATGTACACGGCAGCCAGTGGGGTCCGCATGAGTGGCAGCAGGTCAGTGACCGACATCTATTTATCAGCATGATCCTCTTATCAGCATGATCCTCCGGCAAGGCATACCACACCCGATGACGAGGTTGGGGCCGCGACCAATTCTGGCTTTCATTCTGGCGGGCGTCGCCGCATGTGTCCCTGTGTCCACACCGGCCGCGGCACCGCCCTTTTCCAGCTCTGCAGACACTGCAGCTTCCGATTCCGTTGCCGCAGCGCTCCTGCAGGACGTACACGAGCTGGACCCGTCAATACTCGTCGAGCTCCGATATGGGACGGAGAACAACTTCACCGGCAAGCCGCTTCCCGGTTATGAAGCAAACCGGGCATACCTCCGCCGGGAAGCGGCGGCAGCGCTGGCTTTGGTGAACCAGCAGCTGGCAGCAGAGGAACTCATGCTGAAGATTTTCGATGCCTATCGACCGGTGCGCGCGACTGAAGCAATGGTCGAGTGGGCACGCGCTGCCGGGCGGATGGACCTCTTCCGCGACGGTTACATCGCCTCACGGAGCCGGCATAATGTTGGCGTCGCCGTGGATCTGACGCTCGTGGACCGCGCAACAGGTGAGGAGCTCGAGATGGGCACGCCGTACGACACGTTTACCGAAGCGGCTCACACCGCGAACGCGAGCGGCGCGATCGCCGGTAACAGGCAGAAGTTGGTGGAGGTGATGCAGCGCGCAGGCTTTGCCAACTATCCGCGCGAATGGTGGCATTTCAGCTTCGGATCTGCTGAGGCACCGCGGCTCGACATGGTGATTCGATAGAAAAAAAGAGCGCCGGACAGCGTCCGGCGCTCTCAACTTGCTGATGACCCTGCCTACGAGCTGCGCTGTCCTCCACGGGCGCGCGCCGGGCGCTCGCCCCGCGGGCCTTTACCGCCGCGCATTCCGCGCTCACCTGCACCCTGGCGCCGCTGCTCCATGCGCTCACGCATTTGTGCGCGCTGGGCATCGAATTTCGTCTGCTGCTCCGGGGTCAGGATCGCACGGACTTCGGCCTGCATCGTTTCGTGGATCTGCTGACGCTGTGCCCTGGTCTGCTCGCCAGCAGCACGAGCCTGCTCACGATGGGCGCGAACCGCAGCCGTGTCACCACTGCGACGTGCTTCGGCGGCAGCCTGCCTGTGCGTTCGGGCACCGGCATTGAGCTGCTGAAGCTGCGCGCGGTGGCGCTCATGGATCGCCTGGATCTGCGTCCGCTGGGCTTCAGTGAGACCAAGCTCCTGTGCCATCTTGGTCATGTGGGCGCCACGCGCCCGTTCACCAGTCTTCTGGTGATCAGCCTTCGGCTGCTCAGCCTGTTGCGCCTGCGCCGCGCCGGCGGTCAGGGCCAGAGCAGCGGCGACCGCTCCGATTCGGAAAATCTTCATTTCTGTTCCTCCAGATGTGTAATCGGCCGACACACCCAGCGCCGGCGCACACTGATTCGACGCCGACGCCTGCGTGGTGTTAAGGGTCTTGTCCGGCCGCGTGCAGGATTACGCGGAGCTGATCATGCCGAGCGAAGGAGGTCCGCGGGTTCCCGTGTTCCAACCGCCTCGAGCGCCTGGCGCCACTGCACGCATGCGGGCGGCAACTCGGGCGAACGGGTCGTTCGTCCGAACGCGGTCAGAACCGCCCCTGGAGCGAGGCTCCCTTCCCGGCCCCGGAACAGCACGCGCACAAATCCTGATGCGTACACGTCGCCGTCGCTCAAAAACCGCTGTTCGAGGTAGAACCACTTCTCGTCCCAGCCCAGCACCCGGGAATGGAGGGTGAAGCGCATCCATGGATCGAGACCGCGGCGGAATCGGAGCGTCACCGCGCCCACGACGGGCGTCCACTTGAATCGCAGCATGGGCTTCAGCATTCCAAGCCGTGCCAGCAGATCCAGCCGTCCGAGGTCCATGAACGAGAGATACCGTGCGTTATTCAGGTGGAGATTGAAATCCAGATCTGTGGGCCAGACCCGGTACTCCACCGTGCTCTCGTCGCTGCGCTCCGGCCCATTTCTGTTCAGAAGTGCGCGCAGGAGCGCGCGAACGAACCGGAAATAGAGCTTCACCCCGCCGCCGCCGCTGCAGCAGCCGGGACAGCCCCGAACCGCCGCTCACGCGCATGGAACTCCTGCACTGCCTCCTCCAGATCAGAGGAAGCGAAGTCGGGCCAGAGCAGCGGGGAGAAGTACAGCTCCGCATAGGCGCATTCCCATAGCAGGAAATCGCTCAATCGCTGCTCACCTCCGGTCCGGACGAGGAGGTCCACGTCGCGGACTGGCTCACAACCGTGCTCAGCCTCACCCAGCAGCCGCGCGAATCCCTCGCGGGAGACGTGATCGGAGTCGGCGAGGCGGGCGGCGCGGACGATCATTTCCCGCGCCGAGTAGTCGAGGGCGACACGGAGATCGAGCGTGCGACCACTGCGTGTCGCGTTCTCAGCAGACTCGACGGCGGTCCTGACGTCCGACGGCAGACGGTCGCGCCGTCCGATAATGGTCAGGCGAACACTGTTTGCGAGGCAGCGAGCGACCTCTGAGTGCAGGTAACGGCGAAAGAGGCGCATGAGCATCGCGACCTCACGCTTGGGCCGGTTCCAGTTGTCGGCGGAGAATGCATACAGGGTCAGCACGCGGATGCCTGCGGCTGGGGCCGCTTCCACGATGCTCCTGGCATTTCGCGCACCGGCTGCATGTCCAGCCGAGCGAGCCAGCCCGCGCGCGGTCGCCCACCGCCCGTTTCCGTCCATGATGATCCCGACGTGCAATCCCTGACCAGGCGGTACCGGCCGTCTGGTCTGGGGATGCGTGGCGAGCCCGTGCCGGGAGCTACTTCCCTTCTCGCGTTGCATGAATGATGGCTTCCATGTGGTCCAGATAACGTTCCAGCGCACGCCGCCCGAGCGTCGTCAGGCGGTATTCCGTCCGGGGCATCCGATGCTCGAACGACTTCGTGCAGGTGATATAGCCGGCTTCCTCGAGACGCCGCGCGTGCACGCTCAGATTGCCGTCGGTCGTCTGCATCAGCTTCTTCAGATCGTTGAATGTCAGTGAGTCGTTTACGGCAAGGGCAGATACGATGCCGAGGCGGAGCCGCTCGTGGATAAGACGATCGAGCTCGGGCGCCGCGTTTCCCACGGCGCGTCCGCGGACCGCGCGCAGCTTTCCGGCCGCGGCACCTGTCCCGCGCTCGTTCCTCACCGGCCCCTGCCTAGCCACCGTACCGCCTCGCGATCGGGATGCCGAAGGCGATGTGGAGGCCGCCGAAAGCCCCTGCCATTATCCAGTTGTTCCACTCGGGCGGTGCGAAGAACGCCACGGCACCGGCCAGCATGAAGGCTGCGCCCAGCACGGGCACGATCCGCACCGAGAACGCGCCCGCAGCGACAATCGCGGCTCCGTACAGCAGCAGCCACAGCGCGGGGAGCATCGGCACGAGGTCAGCCCGGTAGAACACCGCCGTAAGCAGCGCGCCGGCCAGCATGGGTGGGACGAAACTCAGCAGGAACTTCCGCGCGGATCCCCGAAGGATGGGCGTCTGCGCGGTTCTTACTTTGCGGGCGATCGCCCACAGCTGGATGATCGGCGCAAGCACCGCTGCGGCGAGCCAGGCGTAGAGCCACCTCTGCGGAGTTGGCTGCTGTGCAGCGACGGCAGCGGCTGCAAAGGCGGTGAATCCGACGACGATCATCCCCCGTCCTGAGACGGCGGTGAATGCGCCCGCCGTCTCCATCGTGTCACGGATGAAGGCGAGGTTGTCCATCGCCCGGGCGTGCAGCGCCGGGGCGGGCGGATCGTTGTCCGGCTGGCGGAGAGGTGTGACGGTCGCCATTGTCGAGGGGAGTCTACCCGGCGGCCACTAAGGGTGTCAAGTACTTTGTCCTATAAAGCAAGCCCGGCCATGAAGTGGAGTCTGATTGCCATCCTCGTGGTCCTGGGCGCCCTGCTGGCCATCACGGTCATAGGGGCGTTCCTGCCGCGCGAGCATCGCTCGGTGAGGCAGGCGGAGTTTCACCAGGACCAGCAGGCGATCTGGAGCACGCTGGCCGATTTCACGCTGCTGCCGTCGTGGATGCCGGGAATCAGTCGCGCGGTTCCAGTGGATCAACCAGGGGAGAACCCGGCGTGGACACTGGCCACCGATGACGGCGAAATGACCATCGAGCTGGTCCAGGCAGACATGCCGCGGCGGCTGGTGACGCGAATCGTGGACGCGGGCGGCCCATTCGGGGGGACGTGGACCTACGACCTCACACCGGTGGAAGGCGCCACACGGGTCACGATCACTGAGGATGGGTGGATCAGTAATCCGATGTACCGCTTTCTCGCGCGGTATGTCTTCGGAACGACGCGCAGTCTCGACGCTGCCCTGCGCGGTCTCGGCGACTACCTCGGTGAGACCGTGCTCCCCGCAGCAGGCTGACCCCAGCCGACGACGTGCACCCCCGGCGTCACGTGGGCCCTAAGGAATCGAAATCGGCCCCGGAAGCGGGTCGCTCGCGGGGAAGCTCTGCTCGACCATGCGATCGAGCCGGCGCTCCTCGATGTGAGTTGAGAGCACGCTGACGAGCTTCGAGCAGAAGGCAGGAAGGTCGTCCGGCACGCGGCTGGTGATCAGCTTCTGATCGACCTCGACCTGTCTGTCCACCCAGGAACCGCCAGCGTTCTGGATGTCAGTGCGAAGACTCGGATACGACGTGAGCGTGCGCCCGGCTACCGCATCGGCCTCGACGAGGAGCCATGGCCCGTGACAGATGGAAGCCACTGGCTTGTCCGCCGCCATGAAGTCCCTTACCAGATTCACCGCGTCGGCGTTCATGCGCAGCGTGTCCGGGTTCTTCACGCCACCTGGTATGACCAGCGCATCGAAATCATGGGCCGATACGTCGGGGACCAGCCGGTGGACCTCGTGACGCCCGGCCTTTTCACCTTTGCTGACCGCCTGAATCGAGCCCGGCTTGTCCGAGACGAGGCACAGGTCCGCCCCCGCCTCCTCGAGCACGCGCCAGGGCTCGGTGAGCTCTATCTCCTCCACTCCATCAGTCGCCAGAAAAGCGACCTTGCGTCCCTTCAGTTCGTCAGCCACGCGGCCTCCCCGGCCCCGCCCGTCAATCGCGGCGCCTGTTGTATTACGAACGTATAACCTCACCACCATACGTCACCAAGCGTGCCATATTGCGGGCATGCCGATCATGCCCGTGTACGGACACACGAAGCTGCGCGAGCTCCTGCTCGAGCGCGTGCGCGACGGGTCCCTCCCGGCAAGTCTGCTGCTGCACGGCCCGGTGGGAGTCGGCAAACAGCGGCTGGCACTGTGGCTCGGCCAGGCGCTTCTCTGCGAGAATGCCGCGCCGCCGTGCGGCGTCTGTCAGCACTGCCGCTACACGCTGGAACTCAATCACCCGGATCTCACCTGGGTATTTCCGCGCCCTCGCCCGAAGGACGCCGATGCGGCGCCGGAGGAGATCGCCGCCGACCTTGCAGAGGAATCTGCGGCGAGAGCGGCGCGCGGCGGCGTGTACACGCGGCCACCCGGCACCGAGGCGATTTACGTTGCAACCGTGCGAATGGTACTGCGCCGCGCGGCGATGGCACCCGCACTCGGGCGACGAAAGGTTTTCGTGATAGGAGACGCGGAGCGCATGGTGCCGCAGGAAGGATCCGAGCAGGCGGCCAACGCGTTTCTCAAGCTGCTGGAGGAGCCGCCGCGTGACACGTACGTCATCCTCACGTCAAGCGAGCCCGCAGCACTGCTACCCACGGTTCGCTCCAGAGTCGCCGCGGTGCGGGTGAAGCCACTCCCGGCAGACGAGGTACACGCCTTCGTGGCAGATCCGGCCGTCAAGGCCGCTCTCGAAGAGGACCGTGAGGTTGAAGCCCTCGTGTCGGCCGCCGGCGGCGCACCAGGAGCGCTGTTCGGCGAATCCGCGCGCGCAGCGGCGACGACGGCGGCCCGGAAGCTCGTGTCGGCCGCATACGGCCCGGACCAAGCGGCTGTTTACGAGGCAGCACTGTCACAGAGCATTGCAGGTGCACGTGGAGGGTTCAGCGAGACTCTGGACGCTGTCACTGTAGTGCTCGCGGAGCGCACGCGGAACGCGCTGCGCGGCGGTGACGAACACCAGGCACGCGGCGGCGTCCGCGGAATCGACGCGGTCGAGGTTGCAAAGGGGCGGACGGATGGCAACGTGAATCCTCAGCTCCTCGCATGGCGGCTGCTCCGTGACCTCCGGGAGGCGAGGTGAGCGAGCTCAGCCACGTTGACGGGAGTGGAGCGGCGCGAATGGTGGACGTCTCGGACAAGGGTGTGACCGATCGGATGGCACGCGCAGCGGGGCGGATAACGATGGCGCCGCACACGCTTCAGGCGATCCGCGACAGCGCACTGAAGAAAGGAGACGTACTCGCCGTGGCCAGAATCGCGGGCATCATGGCAGCAAAGCGGACGGCTGATCTCGTTCCACTGTGTCATCCGCTCCCGCTGACGTCGGTGGAGCTCGCCTTCGAGTTGCAGACCGAGCCACCGGCGGTACACGTGGAAGCAACCGTGCGCACGATCGCGCGAACCGGCGTCGAGATGGAGGCTCTCGTGGCAGCCGGTGTCGCGCTGATCACAGTCTACGACATGGCCAAGAGTGTTGACCGATCGATGACGATCGGGGAGCTGCAGGTACTGGAAAAAAAAGGCGGGCGGAGCGGTTGAGCGCCTCGCCCGCCGGAAAGCAGCGGTCAGTCAGTAAAGCTCAGCGCCTGTCCGCGGGGGACGCCGTCGGCGAACTCCACCGTGTACACGATAGGCGCGCGATGACCCGGGTGGGGCTCGAACCCACGACCTGAGGATTAAAAGTCCCCTGCTCTGCCAGCTGAGCTACCGGGTCGGTGGAGCGTCGCGCGCCTCGCGGCGACGAGGCTCAATGTAATGTCTGCGGGTCGGTGTCGCGCCTGTGGTGCAAGGTCCCCAACCGGTGTGCCGCTGAGCGTTCGTGGGGCACGCGTGCTGCCGCTCCAGGGCGCAGTGGTAATTCACCAGCAGACAGAAGCGGCATCATGCCACAGGGCGACAAGTCCTCATACACCGCGAAGCAGAAAAAGGAAGGCTCAGAACGTCACGTTCAGCCCTACGAACGCAGTGCGCGGCAATCCCGCTTTGATCCCCTCCGGGCGGCGCGAGGCGACGTAGCTAGCCCCGAACAGGTTCTTCACGCTCGCCGTAACTGTCGCTGTCTCGAGGTACGGGAGCCTCGCTCGCCCGGACGCATCCCACACCGCGTACGCCGGGATCTCACCAACAAGTCCCGTGGGTGAACCGGTTCGCGTCTCGAAGTTGTCTGCGAACTGGTCGCCAACATACGTGAAGTCGGTGCGGAGCTCTATGCCGTGCGCGCCCATGAACGTTAGTGATCCGCTGCTCGTGAGCCGCGGTGCATACGGAAGTTGATTTCCCTTCACATTGACGGTGTCGCTTCCACGACGCATGAAACGATCGCGGGAGAAGACGGCGTTCACGTGGGTCCCAGCTACCCGCGCAACCAGTCCGAACGGCTGTTCCATCGCCTTGCCGATGTCGAGCACGATCGCCGCCTCAGCGCCCCGGTGGCGCGTCGCTCCCTGATTCGCCAGCCGCACGTCGGCCACCGCGCCCGCAGAGAGCGATGGTGCCACGATCTGGTTGGTGAAGTCCAGCAGAAAGCCCGTGGCTTCGAGCGACAGGTACGGCAGTGGCGCGACGCGGGCGCCCAGCTCGTAGTTCACACTGCGCTCGGCATCCAGATGGAGGGTCTGCAGCTGCGGCACCTGCTCACCCGGCCCGAGCCGCGGATCAGCGTACACCAGTGCGTCCTTCACCCGCGGAGGAGCAAAACCCCTGTGCGCACCGGCGAACACGCTCAGCCCCGAGGACGGGGTCCACGCCGCCCCGATGCCCGGAATGAACTCGGTGAGCGCGTCGCTTCCACCCAGGCCCACCTCCTCGGGTACTCGGCTTCCGCCCTCGGTACTCTCGCGCCGGACGCGGGTGCGAAGGACGCTGCGATCGTAACTGAACCGCTCCACACGAACGCCGGGGGTGACGTACACCCTGTCCGTCAGGAAGAAGCGATTCTGTGCGAACAACGCCAGCGCTCTCCCATGACGCACCTCGTCGTCACGCAGTTCTCCCTCCGACGCAGTGGGAGTCAGTCCGTCGATGTGCTGGTCACGCGCGCGCTCGTAATGCGCGCGAACACCCGCCTCGAACTCATTTGCGATTCCGCCCGTGATCCAGGTTGTCCTCAGTCGCGGCTCGAATCCGATCACATGGAACTCGCGGTTCCGGTTCCCCGTCGTCCCCGTGAACACGTGCGCACTGCTGTCAGCCGTGAAGCCGTAGTCCTGTCGTCTCCAGTCACGCACCGTATGGTAGGCATAGAGGTTGGTACGGACCCGACTGGCCACTCCGAATGACAGGTCATGCGAGGCCGTGAGTGCCTGCCGGCGGATACGGAGCCTGTCGTCGGGGGCAGGATGCTGCAGCGGATCGGCGCGGTACATCACCTCGGTCAACCCTACGTAAGTGGCGTTGGAGCTCTCGTCGTACACGCTCGCCTTCAAGCCGAATTCGCCGGCACGGGTACTCGTGCCAAGCTTGGCAGTGACGTCCCGGACGTCGTAGTGCAGTCCCATCACGTCCCGGGCTGCCTTGTCAAGGACGCCAAGACTCCCCCGAAGATTGCGCCACGTGCCGCCGTAGCCGAGTTGCGCGACCCGGATACCGTGAGAGCCGAACTGGAGCAGAGCCGAACCGGAGGCGCGCGCAGGCGGCTCCGCTGTCACGTAGTTCAACACTCCACCGATCGTCTGCGGGCCGAAAAGAATCGAGCCGCTCCCCTTGACGAGCTCCAGTCTCTCCATGCGGTCAACCGGCGGCGTGTAGTACATCTCGGGCTCGCCGTACGGTGCAAGCGCGACCGGCACGCCATCCTCCAGAACAAGCAGCGTGCGGCTTCGATCCGGATCGAGTCCGCGCACGCCAACGTTCGCTCTGAGACCGGCTCCTTCCTCCTCCTGCACGTGCACTCCAGCGATGCTGCGAAGCACCTCGCCGCCCGAGACCGGCTGGCGCAGCCGCAGCTCGCCTGCCGTCACCACAGCTGCCGAACCGGGCAACCGCTCGAGCGCATCGATGGGCGCTCCGACTACTTCCACACCAACGAGGCTCACTGCCGCCCGGGCGAGCGTAAAGGTCACGTCGACGGAATCGCCGCCGCGCACGAACGCCGGCTGTTGCGACACGGTCCCACCAGGAATCCGCGCCTCGATTTCGTACCTCCCCGGCTTCACACCCGGGAACGAGAAGTATCCCTCTGAATCGGTGGCTGCGGCCCGCTCGGTACCGAAAACCGACACGCGTACACCCTCTAGCGGTTGAGCCGACGGCGCCTCGAGCACGCGCCCGTGGATTACACCACTCTGCGCCGCGGTGGTGGAGGCGAATCCGGCGAAACCAGCCAACAACAGGATGGAAGGGAGCAGTCGCCGGCTTGCGACGGAATAGGCAGTGGCCGTCATGTACCGTGGAGGAAGTCCTGGCTGCAGAACCGGCGTGTAAATACGCGAACCGATCAAATCCCGTCAAGTTTTGTCGGGATTCAGATTCGGGTGAAAACACAACATGGCTCTGCCCGGAACAAACGCAAAACCTCTGGTGCCTGGTCGAGCCCCTGCGACACCGTTACGGGGAGGCCATCACGCCCCGGATCGCCCCCACCGCCTCTCTTACGAGGGACGCACTCTCGGCTCTGACATTCACGTGACCGAGTTTCCGCCGATGCGATGCAGACTTGCCGTACAGGTGCACGTGCGCGCCGGGAACCGCGAGGAGGCGCGGCAGCTCTGGAACATTCCCCAGCAGGTTCACCATCCCTGAGTAGCCAATCGCCCTCGTGGAACCGAGCGGCATGCCGAGTATCGCGCGCAGATGGTTCTCGAACTGGCTGGTCTCTGCGCCCTCCATCGTCCAGTGCCCCGAGTTGTGCACTCGCGGAGCGATCTCGTTAGCCACCAGACCCTCCCCGGTCTCGAACAGCTCGATCGCGAACACGCCCACATACCCCAGAGCGTCCCCGACCAGGCGGGCGATCTCCTCCGCCTGTGGCTGAAGCGTTTCGCTCGCATCGGCCGGGGCGAACGAGAATCGCAATATGCCAGCGCTGTGGTGGTTCTCGATCAGCTGGTAGGAAGCCATCGAGCCCGCTGGCGAGCGCGCCGCCAGCACCGAGAGCTCACGAGTGAATTCAACGACGCGCTCCACAATCGCCGGACGCGCACCAGTGGACTGCCACGCTTCACGCAGGTCCGACCCGGCTTCGAGTCTCACCTGTCCTTTGCCGTCGTATCCGAGCCTGCGTGCCTTGAGGATGAGCGGATAACCGAGGGTCGCCGCCGCGCTCCTCAGCTCGTCCTCGGAGGACACGGCTGCATACCGTGCAACGGGTATACCGAGTCTCTCGAGGAGTTCACGCTCAGCAAGCCTGTCCTGCGTAGCCGAGAGCGCCTTGGGATCCGGGCGCACAGGCGCGAAGCGGGAAACGAAGTCGGCGGCGGAGCGGGGTACGCTCTCGAATTCGTATGTCGCGACGTCGAGGCCGGACGCGAAGCGGCGAAGCGCGGTCTCATCATCATAAGGCGCCGAGACAAGCTCACCGATCTGTCCGGCTGGAGATTCCGGATTTGGATCGAAGAACCTGAATGTGAGACCGAGCGGGTAGCCCGACAGTGCCAGCATCCGGCCGAGCTGGCCGCCGCCGAGTATCCCGACCTTCATCCCTCCGCGGCTGGATCGGGTTGGGCGAGAACGGCCGCTGTCTGGCCGGCGCGGAAAGCGGCCAGCCGCTCGGCGACATCGGGCCGTGCAGGTGCTACGATTGCGGCGGCCAGCAGTGCAGCGTTGACGGCACCAGCGCGGCCGATCGCGAGGGTCCCTACTGGAACGCCTGCAGGCATCTGCACGATTGAGAGCAGCGAGTCGAGCCCTTTCAGCGTCTTCGACTCCACGGGCACGCCGAGCACCGGGAGCAGTGTCTTCGCCGCGGCCATTCCGGGAAGGTGCGCCGCGCCGCCCGCTCCAGCGATGATCACCAGCAACCCGCGGCCAGCTGCAGTCGCCGCGTACTCGAACAGCAGATCCGGAGTACGGTGCGCCGACACGACACGCTTCTCATACGGCACACCGAGGGAGTCGAGGGTTTCGGCGGCGTGGCGCATCGTCTCCCAGTCGGAGCGCGACCCCATGATCAGCCCCACGAGAGGCGATTCAAACGCATCGCCGGCAGAGCGGCGCGCGCGTTTCCTGGGGTCTGCAGGCGGATTCACGCCTGCACCGGCCGGTCGCCGTCCCGGAACGGCTCGGGTATCGCGGAGAAGGCGCCCGCTTGCTCCGCGTCCACATCATCGAGCAGGTCGTCCTCGTCAGGGAAGACTGCGTCGAAGTCGAGCGTGAGCTGACTCACACGGCAGAAGCTGCGGCGGTGGTGCGCGGTAATTCCGTGCACAGCGAGACCCGCGACATGCGCTTTCGTGGTATAGCCGGCATTGCGCTCCCACAGATATCCGGGGTGACGTCGCGCCAGCGCGCACATCAGGCGGTCGCGCGTGACCTTGGCGATTATGGATGCGCATGCGATGCTGAAGCAGCGTGTGTCGCCGTGCACCACAGCAGTGTGGGCGATCGGCAAGGTTCGGATGTGGCGGCCATCAACGATCACGTGGTCGGGCGCCACGTTCAGGCGGGAAAGCGCGCGGTGCATAGCGAGCCGGCTGGCCTGGTAGATGTTGATCCTGTCGATCTCGCGCACCGACGCGGCGCCGAGCGCCACCGCAACTGCGCGTTCCAGGATCACCCCTGCGAGCCGCTGGCGCTCCGCAGCCGCGAGTTTCTTCGAGTCGTCAACTCCGCGGATGGCTTTGCGATCCGGCGGCATGATCACGGCACACGCGACCACAGGGCCAGCCAGGGGCCCGCGGCCGACTTCGTCCACGCCGGCAAGCAAAGGCCCGATCGTGGCGCGAAGTTCACGCTCGATCGGGCTCCATCGCTTCGAATGCTTGCCGCGCGACGACGCAGCGGGCCGGCCGGAACCGGAATTGCGGGATTGCTGCTCCCGCCGCATCACCGCTATTCGGCGCCGGGTACCGTGACCCTGACCTTCCGCTCCCGGATGCGTGTGGCCTTTCCAGTGAGGTGGCGCAGGTAGTAGAGCTTGGCGCGACGGACGCGTCCGCGCCGAACGACGCGGATGCTCTCGAGCATCGGGGAATGCACCGGGAAGATGCGCTCCACGCCGACACCATTGGAGATCTTGCGGACGGTGAAGGTCTGGCTCACACCGGCGCCGCGGCGCGCAATGCAGACGCCCTCGAAGGCCTGGATGCGCTCCTTGTCACCTTCCTTCACGCGAACGTTGACGCGCAGCGTATCGCCCGCGCGAAATGCCGGGACATCCCGGATCCACTCTTTCTGAGTTTCTGTAAAGACGTGCATATGTCACCCGGCGCGGAGCCGGCTAAGGCCTGAACTGGTGGAGACTTAAGAAGTTAACAGCCCCGCACCCGCCTTGCTAGTTCGGGCCTGTGGCCGGGGGCGGCGCGGGGGGCAGGTCATTCCAGTTCAGGATCGCGTTTAGGACCAGCCCGAAGTCCTGCTGGTTGAGGTATCGGTGCAGCGGGTTGAAGGTGAACGCCAGCACGTGACCGCGACCGATCGGAACGTCGAAGACGGCACCCTGCCCGATGATGACATCCTCGTTCCTGACCATTCCTGACAGGACGTACTGATCGGTCCCCTGTCGCCCACCTTGCTGCCCGGCCGCAGCCGGCCCTCGCGCGGGCGGGGCCGCCGCGACGCCTTCCCCGACACCGGGCACGCCCTGCGCGGCCGCCGGAGCGGTGGTCTGCGGTATCCCGAGCATGGGTCCTTCATCGGCTGGTTCCCGCTCGTCCAGCGCCGGCTGCGTTCCATACTGGAGCACGATCATCCCCCGTTCGCGCCGCGGGACCTGGAACAGCGCGCCGTTCCCGCGAAAGACGTGGAAGGTCTCCGGATATCCATACAGCACCGGATGACCCTGTCGCCGCGCCTTGACCAGCACCACGGAGCCCGGGTGAAAGAGCTGACCCGGCGGAAGCAGACTCAACGGCGGAGCGAATCCACTCTCTCCGACCAGACGGGAGCCCTCGCGCAGCGTGATGAGGAGCCCGCCGGCTTCGACGAACCGCCTCAGCTCGGCGAGGCCCTCGAAGCCCATACCACCGGTCATGTCGTTTGTCGCCATCGGGCTTCCATGTGAGGGGAATTCCGACGTGCGCGTGTAGGCGAGTGGCGACCAGCGCCGGTCCTGCTCGTTGATCAGTGCCGAGAGCCCACCGCCGGCACTGGGCACCACGATCACGTCGTAGCGAGACCGGAGGCTGCCGCGTTTCACGTCGTCCTTGTCGATCGATGTGAACGGGATGGAGAGCTGGTCGAACGTGTAGCGGACCCACCCCTCGTCCTGCGTGGAGTGCCAGAAGTGGTACACGGCGACCCTGGCCAGATCGAGCGCGTGCCGATCCGCAGGAGGTGGCGCATCCCGCGATACCAGATCGAAACCGAACCGCTCCGCGAGCCGTGCCGCCAGCGCGGGCGAAACTCCTTCCAGTGCGACTGATCCGGCGGGGAACGTATCGCTCGAGGCCACCTGCATCGTCTTCACCGCCCAGGCGCGGGAGCGCGGTGCCTCGCGCCGCAGCCAGTGGAGCGCAGGGAGGACCTCGACCTGAGCCCGATACGGAAGAATCCAGCTCGTTCCACTCCCCCGCACGCTGCCCGTATACGCGACTGTATCGGTAATGGGCGTCAGCTCGGGCCAGCGGAAGACGGCCGTATCGTTCACCGGCTGCACGTCGACCCCGTACAGATAGCCGAGCGTCCATCCGACATCATCATACGGAGGGTTCGGCGCACCACTCGGGAAGTTCTGCCGGGTGAGGAGCGTGACGGCGAAGTTACGGTACGGTTGATTGAGCAGCACGACGTGGCCGCGCGCGCTGTCGGCGCCGCCGCGGTGATGAACCTCTATGCCGTGACGTCCGAGCTGGTTTAACAGGTATGCCGCACGCCGCGGATCGCGTTGCGATTCGGGAATGAAGAACGCGTGCGGCGCTTCCCGCGTGCCACGATCGATGTTGTTAATTCCCTTCTGGTAAAAGTTTCGCAGGATGGTGTGGCCGTTGTTTGCCGCGTATGACAGCGACGCAATCACTCCGGCCTGCATGTAGTTGACGTTATCACGCGCGGACCAGCGCACGCGCCGCGTCGGGGGCCATGGGCGGTACCACTGCACCGAAGTGACCGGTTCGCCCGCAAAGCGCGACGCAGAGAGGTCCCGCACATATGTATTCGCACCGGCGTTGCCGAAGGTCTCATAGAAGCGGCCGATGGAGTTGTGGTTGTTCGAGATCCACAGCGCGTAGCCGGGATACCAACCGTCGTAAAAGCCCCAGGTCCAAACTCCCGGCAAGCCGAGCGCAGTGAGCGTACTCACGTCGTGGTTTGCAAGCAGCTGCCATTCGCTGATCGTGATCGGGTCTATGGTCTCGTTGTATGGGCCGGTACCGGTCGATACATACAGCAGCGGGACGGACTCGTGCAGATCCAGCGACACTGCGGGCATCCAGTCGAAGTACGCCCTGTAAATGGCCTTGGTGAGCGCCTGCGAGATCTGGATCCCGTCACGGTTGTTGTCGTGATACACGTACCTGCCCCAGTACGGGACGCTGCGGGGAAAGCCATCATTCCAGTCGGTACGGTGCTTCGTGTGCCGGTGATACCAGTCCACCTGCCGATCCCGTCCGTCCGGCTCCGACACCGGGTTGATCAGGGTGATGACGTTCTCTCTGATCTCGCGTATCTGCGGGTCGTCGCTCACGGCCAGGCGGTACACGAGCTCCATCAGCATCTCAGGTGAGCCCATCTCAGGCGAGTGGAGGCCACCGTTCAGGTAGTAGGACGGCTTGATGGAAGCCGCGATGCTGTCCGCCTGGGAGCGCGAGGTCCGCCTCGGATCCGAGAGCCGGCGCGCCCCGTCGCGGTGCCGCTCGCTGTCCGCGAGCAGCCTCTCGTCCGCCACCGTGACAAGGAGGATCTCTCTGTTGTCCTCGGACCGGCCCAGCGTTTCGACGCGCACTCGCGGAGTAAGCGAGGCCAGTGTGCGATAGTACGCATATATCTCCGGCGTGCGGTGCATCACTCCCGGAGCGCCGATGATCGTTCCGAAGTGCTGCTGCGGCGACGGGATCGTCGGATGCGTCGGCAGACTCGCTACAGTTGCCGGAAGAAAGGTCGGATCTGAGGTGTATTCGCGGACGAGGCGTGCATGCGTCGTGTCCTGGGGCTGCTGCGCGCCGGCGTACGACGATACAACGGCGAGCAGCAGGACGACTGACAGGCGGCTTGTTCGCATCTGAGTTCGGTTCGGGTGTCGGGGGGAAACGACCGCATCTGGAACAGGCGACAGGAGAGAAGGTAATTTCCGACCGCGCGGCGCGGACGAACACGGGCCGCGCGCTCAGTCTACAGGAGAACTCCCAGTGCTCAGATTCCCTGCCGCAGCCCTGCTATCGCTCGCCGCCTGCGCGCCGGCCGTGACGACCACGATTACCGCCGATGCGGGTCGGTCCGCAGCAGCAGCGGCTGCCGATTCGCTGGCGACCGAATACGTGGCGGCTGTGTTCGAGCGGAACCCCCATAGCGCCACGACCGCCGGCTATCCCGGCGCCGATCACGGCCGGATGCCGGACAATTCGCTCGCGGCCCTGCGCGCGTGGGAGGCGCGCGAGGACGCATGGCTGGCTGCGGCCGGCCGGACCGATCCGGCCCTGCTCCAGGGCACGGCGTCGGGTCGCACGCTGGCGATCCTCACAGAGCTGCTGGAGGCGTCGCGCGACTCCCGAGTCTGCCGGCAGGAGTTGTGGCACGTGAGCCCGACGTATACGGGATGGCAGGCCGTATTCGCGTTCGTCCCGACGGTTCAACCGGTCGGGAGCGAACGGGCGCGGAACGATGTGCTGTCGCGGTTCGCGCAGTTCCCGCGCTACCTCGACACCGAGATCGAGAACCTGCGCGAGGGAATGCGCCTCGGTTATCTCGCGCCGCGCACCGGGGTGGAGAGCGTCATCGCCCAGCTCGACGCGCTGCTGGCGGGCGGGGTGGACGCATCTCCCTTCATCAGCCCGGCAGCCCGCGATACCGCAGCGCCTCCGCAGTTCAGGCAGCGGCTCACCGCGATCATCGGCGCGGAAATCTTTCCGGCCATCGAGCGGTATCGTGACTTCCTGCGCGAGGAGTACCTGCCGGTCGCACGGCCAACCGGGGCCGTGGCGGACGTCCCGGGTGGCGCGCAGTGCTACGAAGCGAGGATCCGCGCATTCACCACCCTGAGGATGACGCCTCGGGAGATCCACGAGACGGGGCTGCGACAGGGAGCGACGATCCGTACCGAAATGGAGGAGATCGCCCGCCGGAGCTTCGGAACCGACGACGTGGGCTCGGTGCTGCAGCGGCTGCGCACAGACACGGCGTTCACCTTCCGGACGCGACAGGCGATGATCGACTACGCACAGGCGGCCGTGGACCGTGCGCGCGTCGCGACGCCGAACTGGTTCGGCATCGTGCCGCGCGCGGACGTGGTGATCCAGCCGTACCCGGAGTTCCAGGAACGAGCGGCGCCCGGCGGCCAGTACAGCCCCGCTCCCGACGACGGGTCCAGACCGGGGACGTATCTCATCAACACGTACGATCCACCGCGCCAGAGCCGCGCCGGGCTGGAATCGACCGCGTTCCACGAAACCTATCCGGGGCATCACCTGCAGATCGCGATCGCGCGCGAGCGGCCGGGTGCCCATCCGCTGGTTCGTTATTTCGGCAACTCGGGCTTTGTGGAAGGGTGGGCCCTGTACTCGGAGCGGCTGTCCGATGAAATGGGATTATTCTCCGGTGACGTGGATCGGATGGGGCTCCTGTCCAACGAAGCGTTCCGCGCAGTACGGCTGGTCGTGGACCCCGGCCTTCACGCGCTGGGCTGGACCCGCCAGCAGGCGATCGACTACATGATGGCCAACACGACTGCGTCGCTGAGCACCGCGACCGCCGAGATCGATCGGTACATAGCGGTCCCCGGACAGGCGACCTCGTACATGCTCGGCGCTCTGGAGATCCGGCGGCTCCGCGACATGGCGGAGCGGGAGCTGGGTTCGCGGTTCTCCATTCAGGAATTCCACGACCGCGTGCTGGAGGACGGCAGCGTCACGCTGCCGATGTTGCGGGCCAAGATCGAGAACTGGATCGCAGGGCGTCGCTAGAGAATCGCGCACTGCGATGGAGTTCGCGGCGACGCGGACGCATGTCTAGTTTGCGAACACCTCAACCCTGAAAACAATGCGGCAGCTGAAGCTCGGTCTCCTGTTGGTCGCCGTCTCCGCACCGATGCCGATGGTGGCGCAGGCGCAGAGTCTGTCGCGGACCGAACAGCGCATCCGTGATCACGTGCAGGCCAGCCGCGAGCAGGCGGTCGCGCTGCTCGAGGAAACGGTGAACATCAACAGCGGCACGATGACCCACGCCGGCGTCCGGGCGGTCGGGGACGTGTTCGCGCGGGAGCTGGCAGCGCTCGGCTTCGAGACGCGCTGGGTGGACATGCCGCCGGAGATGCAACGCGCCGGACACCTGGTTGCGGAGCGCACGCCGCGCGATCGGCGGGGGCGACCGGTCGCGGCCCGTGGCAAGCGACTGCTGCTGATCGGTCACCTCGATACCGTGTTCGAGGGCGACGGAACCAGCTTCGTGCGGGTGAACGACTCGACCGCACGCGGGGCCGGGACCAACGACATGAAGGGTGGTAACGTCGTTGCCATTCAGGCGCTCAGGGCACTGCATGCGGTCGGCGCGCTGGACCCGATGCACGTGATCGTCGTGTTCACCGGTGACGAGGAGAGCGCCGGAGATCCGGTCGAGATCGCGCGCCGCGACCTCATCGACGCCGCCCGGCGGGTGGACGTCGCGCTCGGGTTCGAGTCGGGCGAGCCGAGCCATGCGGTGGTGGCACGCCGCAGCTCGAGCGACTGGGTGCTGGAAGTCACGGGCCGTCAGGCGCACAGTTCCGGGATCTTCGGCCAGTCCACCGGTTACGGAGCGATCTTCGAGACGGCGAGGATAATCAACGCATTCCGCGAAAGCCTCGCAGGTCAGGAGTACCTCACATTCGGGCCCGGGATCATAGTCGGCGGGACGGACGTGACCTATGACACCGTCAACACGCGGGGTACCGCGGCGGGCAAGACCAACATCGTGCCTCGCACGGTCACGGTACACGGCGATCTCCGTGCACTGACGCAAGGCCAGCAGGACTCGGCGCGCACGGTGATGCGCGCGATCGTCGAGCAGGGCAACCTGCCGCGCACCTCCGCGCAGATCAGCTTCGGCGACAGCTATCCGCCGATGTCGCCGCGGCCGGAGAACAACGCACTGCTGG
>CAZOAT010000004.1:0-32012 GCA_964577965.1 uncultured Gemmatimonadaceae bacterium
CGTCCCCGCTGCATGGAACGCCTTCATCGCGTTCTTCATCGTGTTCGTCGCCAGCGTCATGTACCTGTGGAAGCGCAACGAGCGGTACGACCTGCTGGCCGCATCGGCTGCTGAGGTGGGCGCGGTGCTGACCGCCCTGACGCTCATACTCGGCTCGATCTGGGGACGCCCCACGTGGGGGGTATGGTGGACCTGGGACGCCCGCCTCACGTCCACGGCTGTGCTGCTGGTGATCTTCGTCGGGTACCTGGCGCTGCGCGCTTTCACCGAGGATCAGGACCGCCGGGCGCGCTGGAGCGCTGCCGTCGGAATACTCGGAGCGATGAACGTTCCGATAGTGTACATGTCGGTCAGGTGGTGGAGGACGCTGCATCAGGTGCAGTCCACTCCGAGCACGGTGGATTCGCCGTACGCGTGGGGCCTGCGGGCGAACGCCATCGCATTTCTCATTGTGTTGATCTACTTCGTCCGCACGCGCTACGTCGCCGCCCGTGTCGAGCGCGAAGCAGAGCAGCGCCTGGATGCCGCAGCACTCGCTGCGGGAGGTTAAAATGCATCAATGGCGGTTCGTGATAGCTGCATACGTGGTCACATGGGTGGTGCTGATCGGGTACGCCGTCAGGCTGTACACGGTAAACCGTCGCGCCAGCGCGTTGTACGACGAGTCGGTGCGCTCAGCACCAGGAGCAACACAATGAGCAGGCTGCGAAGTGTGGAACGCCGCGGACGCGCGCTCGCGCTCGCGATCGGGACGATCGTAGTCGTTGGCGCGCTCGGCTACCTCCTGTACGGAGGGCTGGATCGCAACCTCGTGTACTTCCTCACGCCGGCTGAGCTGCTGGAACGCGGCGACCGTGCCTACGACGTTCCGGTGCGGCTGGGAGGCCAGGTGGCCGCCGGCTCCGTGGAGTGGAACGCGGAAGCACTCGACCTTCGCTTCCGCCTGAGCGACGGCAAGACGGAGATTCCCGTGCACGCCAAGGGAGCTCCGCCGCAGATGTTCCGGGACGGGATGGGCGTCATCGTAGAGGGTCGGTACAACAGAGACGGAACCTTCCAGTCCACGAGCCTGATGGTCAAGCACTCCAACGAGTACCGTGCGCCGCACGACGGTGAGAAGCCGCCCAGTACTTTCCCGTCACTGCAGAGGCAGTCCGGTACATGACCCGTTTTCTGGGGGTGGACGCGATCAGCATTGCGCTGGCCGTGTCCGTGTTTGGAATCGTCGCCGCGGTGCTGGGAGCACGCCGCAACAGCGAGCGGCTGGTGCAGGCCTCGTTCGCGGCGATATACACGGTTTTCGGGCTGCTGACAGTCGCAACCGTGGCAATGGTATACGGCCTGGTCACGCACGACTTCAGCATCAGCTACGTCGCGCAGGTCGGGAGCCGCGCGACGCCGACGTTCTACACGGTGATCTCCCTGTGGGGAGCGCTCGAAGGCTCGATCCTGTTCTGGGCGTGGGTGCTGGCTCTGTATGGCGCAGCAGTCGTCTGGCTGAATCGGCGGCATCCGGGACCGCTGATCCCGTATACCGCCGCAACCATGATGGCGGTCAGCATCTTCTTCGGCATTCTCCTGCGCGGGCCGGCGAATCCGTTCAGGGAGGTGTTCCCGGTGCCGCTGGACGGCCCGGGCCCCAACCCGCTGCTGCAGAATCATCCGCTCATGGCGGTGCACCCGCCGCTGCTGTACCTGGGTTACGTGGGTCTCACAGTGCCGTTCGCGTTCGCTGTCGGCGCCGCTCTGTCCAACCAGCTGGGAACCAGCGAATGGCTGCGCCTGTCACGCCGGTGGACGCTGGTGTCGTGGATGTTCCTCACGGCCGCCATCATCGCGGGCATGTGGTGGTCGTACGAGGTGCTCGGCTGGGGCGGCTACTGGGCGTGGGATCCGGTGGAGAACGCGTCGTTCATGCCCTGGCTCACCGCGACAGCCTTCCTCCATTCCGCAGTTCTGCAGGAACGGCGCGGGATGCTGAAGCTGTGGAACCTGAATCTCATCGTCGCAACGTTCGTTCTGACGATACTGGGCACTTTCCTCACGCGCAGCGGTGTCCTCTCGTCAGTGCACGCGTTCACCACAGGCACCATCGGCTACTACTTCCTCGCCTTCATCGCCGTGGTGATCCTCTTCGCCTTCGCGCTGGTCGCGGGTAACTCGGAGCAGCTCCGGACGCGCGGCAGGCTCGATGCGGTGCTTTCGCGCGACACCGTGTTCCTGCTGAACAACCTCTTCCTTACGGCGTTCACCTTCACGGTGCTGCTGGGTACGCTGTACCCGCTTGTCGCCGAGGCCGTGCGTGGCGTGAAAGTCAGTGTGGGTGCACCGTTCTTCAACAAGATGACGCTCCCGCTGTGCGCGTCGCTGCTGTTCCTCATGGGTGTGGGTCCCGCGCTGCCGTGGCGTCGCGCGACGGCCGACCAGGCGAAGCGCAAGCTGCTCGCGCCCACCATAGCCGCGCTTCTCGTCGCCGTCGTATCCGTCGTGCTCGGCACACGTGCGCCATATGCGGTTGCCGCGTTCGCCTTCGGCGCTTTCGCGCTGACGGCCAATCTTGGAGAGTACGCACTGGCCGTGAAGGCACGCCGCAGAACTCACCCCGAGAGCTTTCTCGTGGCGTTCATCCGCCTCGTGCGCGGCAACCAGCGCCGCTATGGCGGGTATCTGGCGCACATCGGCGTTGTGATAACCGCGATCGCGATCGCAGCGTCGTCCGCTTTCAGGACGGAGTACGACGCCACCATCCGGCCCGGACAGGTCATGAACGCCGGCAGCTTCGGAATCCGGCTGGAGCAGCTCTGGGCGCGGGACGAACCGCATCGCACCGTGGTGGGTGCGTCGCTGTCCGTGCTGCGCGACGGTCGCGCGATCGGTGAGCTGCAGCCACGCACCAACTTCTATGCGCAGTCGGAGGAGCCGGTGCCGACCCCCGCGGTGCGGAGCCGTCCCTCGGGGGACCTGTACATCAACCTCATGGCGTTCGCCGAGGATGGATCCACCGCGACACTGCGTGTGATAATCGAGCCTCTGGTGCCGTGGATCTGGTTTGGCGGCGGCGTCATCTGCATGGGAGCGATAGTCTCACTCATGCCTGGTGCGAGACGGCGAAAGGAGGTCGAAGTCGAGTCGCTCGATGCTGTCGCGGGACACGCCGCATGAACTGGAAACGCTCTGCAATAGCTGCGGCGGCCGGAGTGCCGCTGATCGCACTGCTCGCCTACGGTCTGACGCGCGATCCGAAGGTCATCCCCTCTCCGCTCCCGGGGCGTGACGCACCGGATTTCGCGCTGCGTGTCTTCGCCCCCGGCGATACGGCCGCCCCGGCCGGTGCAACGAGTGCCGCCGCGCTCGCCGACACGATCCGGCTCGCAGCGCTGCGCGGTGAGGTCGTGGTACTCAACTTCTGGGCGTCGTGGTGTGCGGGCTGTGGTGTCGAGCACGAGGCACTGGTGTCCGTCGCGCGGCGGTACGAGGGGCAGGGGGTGCGTTTCGTCGGAGTGTTGTACAACGATACCCCGGAGCTGGCTATGCGCTGGATCCGCCGCATGGGCGGACAGAGCTATCCGTCGCTCCAGGACGATGGCGCACGTACGGCCATCGACTATGGCCTTTATGGAGTGCCGGAGACGTTCATCATCGGGCCCGACGGCCGCGTCGCCTACAAGCACGCCGGCCCTGTGACGGAGCAGCTGCTGATCGAGAAGATCGAAGCGCTGCGCGTCGGTCACACCGTTCCGGCGTCGGGATCGTAATGGCACGGCTCCCTGTCACGGAAAACCCGCCACGACCGCGAATGCGGCGCGGACTCGACTGGGCCGGACGCGTGCTCCTGCTGGCAGCGATGATCACCTTCGTCGTAATGCTGTGCGCGCCCCGCGCCCGGGCAGCCCAGAACCCTGCTGCCGCTGGCGTGAGTCACGATGCGGAGCTCGAGGCACAGGTGCGGAAGCTTTCCGCCGAACTGCGCTGCCCTGTGTGTCAGGGCCTGTCTCTCGCGGATTCGCCGTCGGAGCTGTCGCGGGAGATGAAGGACGTTGTCCGGGCGCAGCTCGCCGCAGGCAAGTCGCCGGACGAAGTGAAGGAGTACTTCGTCGGCAGGTACGGCGAGTGGATCCTGCTCGAGCCGAAGCCGCACGGCTGGAACCTGCTGGTATACGCACTGCCGGCGACGGTGTTGCTTGCAGGTCTGGGCGGCGTGTTCCTTGTCGCGCGACGCTGGGCCACGGCAGGGAGCGCAGCAGCGGATGAGCCGCCGGGATCGGCCGAGGCTGTCACCACCCGGGAAACCGGAAGCCGCAGTGACTGACAGCCCCGCAGCTCCGCAGCCGCCATTCTGCACAGCCTGTGGAACGCAGCTCATGCCCGATGCGCGGTTCTGCCATGGCTGCGGCCTGACGATCGGTGAGCGCGCGGCTGCGAGCACTTCGAGACCATGGCCGCCTGCGCTGCGGTGGGGGCTGCCGATCGTCGGCTTCGGCGCCCTGATAGCGCTGTCGGCGATCCAGCTGTCGCGCGAGGCCAGGGACGATCCTGACGGCACCCTCGCTGCGATGAGCCTGCCGGGAGCCCGGGGAGTTGCGGCACCGGACATCTCATCGATGTCGCCGCAGGAGCGCGCCGACCGCTTGTTCAACCGTGTTATGAGTCTGTCGGGTGAAGGGAAGACCGACAGCGCCGCGTTCTTCGCGCCGATGGCGATCAGCGCGCTCGAATCCCTCACGCCCCTCACCGCCCACGGACGCTATGACATAGGCCTCGTCGCTCTCGCGACAGGCGACGCCACCAGGGCAACCGCTCAGGCCGACACCATCCTGGCGGGGCATCCCGAGCACCTGCTCGGCCTCGGTCTCGCCGCGCGGGCGGCCGAACTGCGGGGCGACCTGGCGTCACGCGCTCTGTTCCACCAACGGCTGCTTGCCGCTGAGTCGTCGGAGAGGGAGCGCTCGCTTCCCGAGTATTCGGACCACGATGCCGACATACGGGCCGCCATCTCGGAGGCCCGCGGCGGCTGACCTGAAGGGGTCGGTCGGAGGGTCAGCGAGCGACGTGTAGGGCAAACCCTGAGAAAAATTCAGGTCATGCCCGAAAGTGCCCGTCGCCGGCACGCCCTAACGTGAGGCACGCAGAATCGGTACGACGTCTGCCTGGTCGCCGTGATCCGGACTGCATGACCATCGCGCGGGGGCATCCGATGTGCCTTGGCATTCCCGGCAGAATAGTCGAGCTGCGGGACGACGGCGGCTTCCTCATGGGAGTGGTGGACTTCGGGGGTGTCAGCCGCGACGTGTGCCTGTCATACGTGCAGGGTGAGGCCGGCGTCGGAGACTACGTGATAGTGCACGTCGGCTTCGCAATTTCGAAGGTCGATGAAGCCGAAGCGCGCCGCACATTCGAAGTGCTTCGTGAGATGAGCCAGCTCGATGAGCTCGACTGGATCAGCGAAGTGGCCGATGCCTCTCTCGCCGGACAACAACCTGGACACAGCGGTCGCGCGTCATGAAGTACCTCACCGAATACCGTGACGCGTCCATCGCTCGACCTCTGATCGACCGCATCAGGCGGACGGCGACACGCCCGTGGACCCTGATGGAAGTCTGCGGCGGTCAGACGCACACGATCGTGCGACAGGGCCTCGACGAGCTGCTGGAGGGGGCGATCGAAATGATTCACGGACCCGGTTGTCCGGTGTGCGTGACTCCGCTCGAGCAGATCGACAAAGCGCTGATGCTCGCGGCCCGCCCTGACGTGATCTTCACCTCTTTCGGGGATATGCTGCGTGTGCCGGGCAGCGACTGCGACCTGCAACAGGTTCGCGCGCGGGGCGGCAATGTGCGTGTCGTCTACTCGCCTCTCGACGCGCTGGAGCTGGCGCGGCGCCAGCCGGACCGCGAGGTGGTGTTCTTTGCCGTCGGATTCGAGACGACCGCGCCCGCGAACGCGATGGCCGTGTGGCGGGCACGCGAGCTCGGCGTGCGGAATTTCAGCGTGCTCGTCTCGCACGTCACCGTACCGCCGGCGATCCGCGCGATCATGGAATCGCCCGACAACCGCGTGCAGGGATTTCTCGCGGCGGGCCACGTCTGCACCGTGATGGGATGGACCGAATACGAACCGCTCGCGGTCCGCTACCGGGTGCCGATCGTCGTCACCGGGTTCGAGCCGCTCGACATCCTCGAGGGAATGTTGATGGCGGTGCAGCAGCTCGAGGAAGGCCGCCATACTGTCGAGAACCAGTACGTCCGCTCCGTGCGCCGGGAGGGGACGCCGGCGGCGCGCCTCCGCGTGGAGGACGTGTTCGAGCTTGCCGACCGCAAGTGGCGCGGCATCGGTGAGATCCCAATGAGCGGCCTGCGTCTCAGATCCGAATTCGCCGCATACGACGCGGAGCTGAAGTTCGGCCTGGGCGACGTTCACGTGAACGAGCCCGCCGAGTGTCACGCCGGCGAGGTACTCACGGGCAAGCTCAAGCCACCACGGTGTCCCGCGTTCGGCGTCCGCTGCACGCCGGAGCACCCGCTGGGCGCGCTGATGGTCTCTGCGGAAGGTGCGTGCGCTGCATACTACCACCTCGCGAAGTACCGCGGGTCCGCGGAGCCCATGGCGGCAGGAGCGGTGTCGTGACTGCGGTGAGCCCGCTCACTCTCGCCTGCCCCGCGCCACTTGATGCATCCGACCGGGTCCAGCTGGGCCACGGATCCGGGGGCAAACTGAGCGCGGCGCTGCTTCGCGAGCGCTTCCTCCCCCCGCTCGCGAACAAGGCTCTCGAGCGGCTCGGTGACGGGTCGATGGTGAACGTCGCGGGAGTCGAGGTCGTGGTCTCTACCGATACGTTCGTCGTAAGTCCGCTCGAGTTCCCGGGCGGTGACATCGGATCGCTCGCCGTGCATGGCACGCTTAACGACATCGCCATGATGGGAGCGCGACCCGTCTGCCTGACCGCGGGTTTCGTACTGGAGGAAGGGCTTTCACTCGATCTCCTCGACCGCATCGTTCGCTCGATGGCCGATGCGGCGTGCCTCGCGGGCGTGCCCGTGGTTGCGGGCGACACGAAGGTGGTCGAGCGGGGCAAGGCGGATGGGCTGTACATCAACACCACCGGCATCGGCGCCGGCGACGCACGATTCCGTCCCGCGCCGGCACTGGCACGGCCGGGCGACTCGGTGATAGTGAGCGGTGCGATCGGCCGCCACGGGATGGCAATCATGGCGGCGCGTGAAGGGCTCGCGTTCCACACGACCATCACGAGCGACAGCGCATGCCTGGTCGGTCTGGTGGAGGCGCTCAAAGCGTCGGGTGCGAGCGTTCATGTGCTGCGTGATCCGACCCGCGGCGGTGTTGCCAGCGCGCTCAATGAGATCGCAACCGCATCGATGGTCGGGGTCGAGATCGACGAGAACGCCCTGCCTGTACCGGACAACGTGCGCGCAGCGTGCGAAGTTCTCGGGCTCGACCCCCTTTACGTAGCCAATGAAGGAATCCTTCTCGCTTTCGTCCCCGCGGGCGCCACCAACGGTGTTCTTGCGGCGCTGCGCTCCCATCCGCTTGGTGCACGCGCGGCTCAGATCGGGCGCGTGATCGCGGAGCACGCCGGAATGGTTGCGCTGCGCACGTCGCTGGGCGGTTCACGCATCGTTGACCTTCTGCCGGGGGACCAGCTACCCCGCATCTGTTAAGGGAGAATTTCACTCCGGATTCGGAAGGATCGGAGGCGTGGGAATAACCCGCACGACCCTTCCAGCATTTCCTGACAGTCACGTTGCACAGCGCACAGTAGGATCAGGCACGCCATCCCGAGGTACCCAATGCTCACGCCGTCCGCGTACAGTTGGACCGAAGGGGAAACCCTGGGTCAGCATCTCGAGGCACGCGGCGTCTCGCGCCGCGATTTCGTGAAGTTCTGCGGTCAGATGGCCATCATCCTTGGCATCGGCTCCGCCGCCGGTCCCCGCATCGCCAGAGCGCTTCAGGCCGTACAGCGACCAAGCGTCATCTGGCTCCAGCTGCAGGAATGCACGGGGTGCGTCGAGAGCGTTCTCCGCACCGCCGAACCGACAATCGGCGACCTCCTCCTCGACGTCGTTTCGCTCGATTACAACCACACGCTCATGGCGGGAGCGGGTGAAGCAGTCGAACGAGCCAAAGCCAGCGCGATGGCCGCCAACAGGGGCAGCTACGTGCTCGTGGTCACCGGCTCGATCCCGAGGAATGAAGGCGGGATCTACACAATGATCGGTGGGCATACCGCGGAGGAGGTTCTGCGGGAAGCGGCCGATGGGGCCGCCGTGATACTCGCCGTCGGCGCGTGCGCGCATTTCGGAAGTGTGCAGGCCGCGCGTCCCAATCCGACTGGCGCAGTGGGCGTGCGCGACATCATTAGAAACCGCCCCGTCGTGAACATCGCCGGCTGCCCGCCCATCGGCGATGTCGTCACAGCCACCGTCGTGCACTATCTGACGTACGGACGCCTCCCGGCTGTCGATCGGGAGGCGCGGCCTCTTTTCGCCTACGGCAAACGCATCCACGACCAGTGCCCCCGCCGCGCGCATTTCGACGCAGGGCAATTCGTCCAGGCGTTCGATGACGATGCCGCGCGCCGCGGATGGTGCCTGTACTCAGTCGGGTGCAAGGGTCCTGCGACTTTCTCTCCGTGTCCGATCTTCCAGTGGAACACTCGCACGAACTGGCCCATCGGAGCGGGGCATCCCTGTATCGGGTGTACGGAGCCGCACTTCTGGGACACGATGACGCCTTTCTACGGCCGTCTCCCGAACGTCGGCGGCTTCCCCGTCGAGCAACGAGTTGACACGATCGGTGCGGCGCTCGCAGTCGGTGCAGTCGCCGGTGTCGCAACGCACGCAGCCGCAACGGTGTTCACGCAGATCAGACGCCGCAGAGCGGCCCACCAGGTGCCGGAAACCGGCACCGACACGGAGATCACCGATGGCTAGCACCAGGCTGGTCGTGGATCCTATCACCCGAATCGAAGGGCATCTGCGCATCGAAGCGCAATCCGAAAACGGGAGGATTTCCACGGCGTGGGCATCGGCCACTCAGTTTCGCGGCATCGAGACAATCATGCAGGGGCGGGATCCGCGCGACGCATGGGCCTTCACCCAGCGAATCTGCGGCGTCTGCACCGTGGTCCACGCAATTGCGAGCTGCCGTGCGGTGGAGGATGCGTTGGATATCCGGATTCCCGCCAACGCGAACACCATCAGGAACCTCGTCCACGGCATGCAGTTCATCCAGGATCACGTGATCCACTTCTACCACCTGCATGCCCTCGACTGGGTGGACGTCGTCAGCGCAGTCTCAGCCGATCCCGCCGCCGCTGCGAGGATCGGGCAGTCGCTGTCCCCGTGGCCGAACAACGGAGAAGCCCAGCTGCGCGCCGTGCAGAACCGCCTCCAGCAGTTCGTCGGCACCGGCCAGCTCGGCATTTTCACCAACGGTTACTGGGGGCACCCGGCGTACAAACTGCCGCCCGAGGTCAACCTGCTCGCCGTGTCGCACTACCTGGAAGCGCTCGACTGGCAGCGGGACGTGATCCGCCTTCACACCGTTTTCGGGGGGAAGAACCCGCACCCGAACTTCCTCGTTGGCGGGATGGCGTCCGCGATCAACATCGAGGGCACGGCGACGATCAACGCCGAGCGAATGACGGACCTCATGGGGATGATCACGCGGGCCCGCGCTTTCGTCGAGCAGGTGTACTGGCCGGACCTTGTCGCCATCGCGGGCTTCTACAAGGAGTGGGGCGCCATCGGCGGTGGCGTGCCCAACTACCTCGCATGCGGGGAGTTCCCGGAAGGTGACGTGCGCGACCTGGACTCGCTGTATTTCCCCCGCGGGATCATTCTGGACAACGACCTCTCCACCGTTCACGAATACGACCAGAGCAAGGTTCGGGAATACATCCACAGCTCCTGGTACGAGTACGAACAGGGCGACGCGGCAGGTCTGCATCCCTTTGAGGGGGAGACCAAACCGAAATACACCGGCCCCCGGCCGCCCTGGACCTTCCTGCAGGACGAGACGAAATACACCTGGATGAAGGCGCCCCGGTATGACGGACGCGCCATGCAGGTCGGGCCGCTGCCACGAATGCTCGTTGCTTATGCCAGCGGCCATTCCGATGTGCGCGAGCTGGTGACCGAGGCGCTCGGCAAGCTGCAGGTCGGCCCCGAGGTCCTCTTCTCCACGCTCGGGCGCACTGCTGCCCGCGGCATCGAGACGGTCCTGCTCGCGCGCAAGATGGAAGGCTGGCTGGCGGAGCTGAACGAGCGCATTCGCAACGGCGACACGGCCACGTTCACTCAGGACAGGTGGGATCCGAGATCGTGGCCTGCGAGGTCCGAAGGCTATGGATATCTCGACGCACCGCGCGGCGCTCTCGGTCACTGGGTACAGATCGAGGGCGACAGGATCGCCCGCTACCAGTGCGTCGTGCCGTCAACCTGGAACTGTTCGCCGCGTGATGCGGAGGGCCAGCCGGGCCCCTACGAAGCGTCACTGCAGGACAATCACCCGCTCGTGGACCCGGAACGGCCGCTGGAGATCCTGCGCACGGTCCACTCTTTCGATCCGTGCCTCGCATGCGGGGTGCACGTCCTCGACGCCGAAGGAAAGGAGATCGTTCGGGTGAAAGTGCAATGACGGCCCCCGCGGCCGGATCAGGGAGACGACGCCGCTCCAGGGCGTTCGGCCTCGGGCGCTCGTTCTCGCGCGAGGGTGGAAACTTCACCTGGGTGTACCTGTGGGGCGCACCGCTCCGCGCCATGCACTGGATCGCAGCACTATGCGTCGTCGTGCTCATCGTGACCGGGTTCTACATAGGGCGCCCGTACTTCATGACCTCGGGAGAGGCCAGCGCCCATTTCATGATGGGTTGGGCGCGGTTCATCCACTTCACGGCCGCAGCGGTCCTCGTCATGACTGGGATAGTGCGCGTGTACTGGCTGTTTGCCGGCAACCGGTTCGAGCGACTGCCGGCGCTCTTCCCCGTTACGCCGAAGAATATCCGCGCCCTGGGGCAGACGGCTGCCTCCTATGCAACGATCAGTCCTGAAAAGCCGAACTTCGTCGGACACAATCCGCTGCAGCAGTACAGCTACACGGCTCTCTACATCATGACGGCTGTAATGGTCGTGACCGGATTCACGCTGTACGGACAGTCCAATCCCAGCGGATTCATCTTCCAGTTTTTCGGATGGGTTCCCCCGCTGTTCGGCGGGCTGCAGCGCGTGCGCCTCGTTCATCACGTGCTCACGTGGGGCTTCATCGTCTTCATCGTGATCCACGTCTATTTCGCCATCCGGGCCGACTACGTCGAACGGACGGGCGGCGTGTCCGCCATCATCACCGGTGGTCGGTATATCTCCACGGACGAGCGCTACGAAGATTACGACGTGGACGAGGTTCCGGTGCATGCCCGGCCGACACACGACCCCGCACCGCCCAGAGGGGCAGCATGAGCGGCAGCCTGGTGATAGGGCTCGGAAACCCGCTCATGGGCGACGACGGATTCGGTCTCGCCGCGCTCGAGCGCCTGCAGGACGAGTGGACGCTGGAGGATGTCGAGCTGGCAGACGGCGGGACCTGGGGCATGTCTCTTCTCCCGCTGATCGAGGACGCCGAACGGCTCGTGCTGCTCGACGCCATTGCTGCGGACGCCGAACCGGGTGCGATCGTGGTTCTCGAGCGCGACCGCCTGCCGATCTATCTCACCCGCAAGCTTTCGCCGCACCAGGTGGACCTGCGTGACGTATTCGCTGCCGCCGAGTGGCGTGGGACGCTTCCAGCGGAGACCGTCGCAATCGGCGTGCAGCCGGAGTCGGTGCTGCTCGGCACCGAGCTCAGTCCGATCGTGGACCGGGCCGTGGAGACCGCGGTGACAGTCGTGATCGCCCGCCTGGTGAAATGGGGACATCATTGCGAGCGCCGGAGGTCGGCGGCATGCATGAGATGAGTCTCGCGATGGAGATCGCCCGCATAGCCGAATCCAGGCTGGGCGATGCCGCTCCCCAACTGATCACCGTAGCTGTCGATGTCGGCGACGGCGCCGGCGTTGAGCCCTCGAGTCTCGAGTTCTGTCTCGAGGCTGTCTTCGCCACGCCGCCATTCACCGGCGCGCGGCCCCAAATCCTGCGCTGCGGCGGCGACGTGCTGCGCGTGGCATACCTGGAGATCGACGATGGCTGTCCGGACAATTGACGTTCGCGAGCGCGTCATGGCGCGCAACGACGAACTGGCTGCTCAGGTGCGCTCACGCCTCGCTGATCACGGTACGACCGCGATCAACCTCGTTTCCTCACCCGGTGCGGGGAAAACCACCCTCCTGGAGCGCACGCTCGGCGCCGTTGGCGATGAACTGGACATCGCCGTCATCGCGGGTGACGTCCAGACCCAGAACGACGCGGATCGGCTCGCCGAGCACACCCCCCGCCTCGTCAATGCGGTCGTGACTGGTGGAGCATGCCACCTCGACGCCCTCCAGGTGATGACGGCACTCGATACGATCGAGCTCGAACGAACCCGGCTCCTCTTCATCGAGAACGTCGGCAATCTCGTCTGCCCCGCGAGCTGGGATCTGGGAGAGAACGAGATGGTCGTTCTCTTCGCAGTCACCGAGGGCGAGGACAAGCCGCTCAAGTACCCGAAAATGTTCAGAAACGCCCGGCGGGTCGTCATGACCAAGACCGACTTGCTGCCCTACGTTCCGTTCGACATGGACCGCGCCGTAGCCAACGCGCTGTCCGTGAACCCGGAGCTCGAGGTGTTCCGCGTGTCGGCTCTGAGCGGGGAGGGGCTCGACGGGTGGCTGGACTACCTCCGCAATCTCGCCCGACCCGTTCACGAGTCGCGATGACCGCCACTGCGACGATCACCGCGCGGTCGTTCCGCGTGATGGGCGTCGTGCAGGGCGTCGGCTTTCGCCCATTCGTCTACCGCCTCGCCACGCGTAATTCGCTGGCCGGGTGGGTGCGCAACGTCGCAGGCACGGTGGAAATCCACGTCGAAGGCGAGGACGACGACCTCGAGAGCTTCGGTTATCAGCTGCGCACCGAGGCTCCGCCCGTTTCGCGCATCGATTCCGTGGAAGCAGTCGCGATCGAAGCTGCGGGTGCGCTCGATTTCCGGATTATTGCGAGCGCAGACGCAGACGGCAGCCGGCCGGTCACCCCCGACCTGGCGATCTGCCCAGAGTGCGAAGCCGAGCTGTTCGATGCCAGCGACCGGCGTTACCGGCATCCATTCATCACCTGCACCAACTGCGGCCCGCGTTACACCGTCATCCGCGCACTGCCGTACGATCGCGAGCGAACCTCGATGGCGGTATTCCCGCTGTGCGAGCGGTGTGAGCTCGAGTATCTCGCGCCCGCAGACCGCCGCCATCATGCGGAGACCGTGGCCTGTCCGCAGTGCGGTCCGCGTGTCTGGCTCACCGGGAGGGACGGAGTCCAGCTGTCACAGGGAGACGAATCCATTCAGGACACGGCGGCGCTGTTGCGAATCCGCTACATCGCCGCCATCCGCGGTGTCGGTGGATTCCATCTCGCCTGCGATGCGACTGACGAAGCAGCCGTGAAGCGGCTTCGCCAGCGCAAGCAGCGCGACGCCAAGCCTTTCGCGGTGATGGTGAGAACGATCGACGATGCGCAAGCAATCTGCTCAGTCTCGGCGGCCGAAGCGCGGCTTCTCACTGGTCCGGAGCATCCGATAGTCCTGCTCACACCGCGCGCCGGCATTCGCCTGGCGCCCTCCGTCTCACCCGGCCTCGACCGTGTGGGGCTGATGCTCGCCTACACACCGCTCCACCATCTCCTGCTCGAGGCGACGGCGCGGCCCCTCGTGATGACGAGCGGCAATCTCAGCGACGAGCCCATCGCGATCGGCAACGACGAGGCGCGCAGCCGCCTTGGCAACATCGCTGAAATCTTCCTGCTGCACGACCGGGAGATTCTTTCGCGGGTGGACGACTCCGTCGCCCGCGTGGTCAACGGCGTGCCACTGCTGCTGCGCGCCGCCAGGGGTCATGCCCCGCGCACCCTGAAACTGCCGGTCGCTTCGCCCTGCCCGCTTCTCGCGGTCGGACCGCACCTCAAGAACACTTTCACGCTGGTGCGTGATGACGCCGCGTACGTGAGTCCGCATATCGGCGATCTCGACAGCATCGAAAGTCTTGGGCACTACCGTGCTGCCCTGGCGCGATACCAGGAGCTGTTCCGCATCGCACCGGAAGTGGTCGTCCGCGATCTCCATCCCGGATATCTGTCCACCCGCATTGCGCACGAGCTGGGGCTCCCGGAAACGATAGCGGTACAGCACCACCACGCTCACATAACCGCCGTTGCCGCCGAGCATGACTTCACGGAGAAGGTCGTCGGACTTGCCTTCGACGGCACCGGTCTCGGCGACGACGGCAACGTGTGGGGCGCCGAGACCATGATCGCCGACCTGAACGGTTACCGGCGGATGGCTCGCCTGCGGTACGTGCCGCTCCCCGGCGGCGACATCGCGGCGCGCGAGCCGTGGCGTGTTGCACTCGGCTACCTGTCACTCGCACCGGACGCAGCCACGGCATTCGAGCTGGCTTTCCGCGATGTCCCGCCGGAACAGCGAGCCGTTGCATGGCGCCAGATCGAACGACGGCTCAACGCACCGCTCGCGTCGTCAATGGGTCGGCTGTTCGATGCAGCCTCTGCCGTTCTCGGTCTCCGGTCACGCGCGAGCTACGAGGGACAGGCCGCGATGGAGCTCGAGTCACTCGCGGGGACGCACGCGGCAGAGCCGTTCGAGCTGCCGATCCGCACCGACGGAGACTGCCTCGTCCTCGACCCCGTTCCTCTGCTCGTTGCACTTGGGGAACAGAGGCAGCGAGGAGTCGATGCCGGTTGCCTCGCTGCACGGTTCCACGAAACTGTCATCAGGGCCGCCGTGGACGTGGCGGTCTCCGTGGCCGACGGTGCGGGGATCGACGTCGTGGCGCTCAGTGGCGGATCGTTCCAGAACGCGCGACTTCTGAGCGGCACCCGGCGCCGACTCGAGGCACGCGGCCTGCGCGTGCTGATTCCGCGGCAGTTGGGTCCCAACGACGGCGCAATCAGTTTCGGTCAGGCCGCGATCGCTGCGTCTCTGCTCGCCAACCGGGGCTGACCCGTGTACGGCCTGCTGCTCGCCTTCGGCACCAGTCTGCTGCTCGGGATGCGGCACGCCACTGACCCGGATCACATCGTGGCGCTCACGACCATCATAGATCGGGAACGATCCGCCTGGCGATCGAGCCGGATCGGTGTGATGTGGGGCCTCGGTCACACGTTGACGATATGCGTGATTGGTGGCGCGATCGTGCTGTTCAAGCTGGCTTTCACGCCCCGCATCGGGCTGTCCATGGAGTTCAGCGTTGCGCTGATGCTGATAGTGCTGGGGTATCTCAACCTCGCCCGGCGCGCTCCTGCCTCGGATACAGCACCGGGCCTTCGCCCGTTCCTCGTCGGTATGGTGCACGGCATGGCGGGTTCGGCGGCCGCGACTCTGCTGATTCTCCCCTTCATCGAGGATGCACGGCTCGCGGTGCTCTACCTCAGCGTGTTCGGACTGGGCACGATTGTCGGCATGGCCGCGATCACGATGGCGATCGTGGCGCCCGTGATGTACGCGAGACCGAAGCTCGGCCAGCTGCAGGACCGGATCCGTTTCGCGTCAGGCGTCCTCAGCCTGGCCTTCGGCGTCTACCTTGGCTACAAGGTCGGATTCATCGACGGGCTGTTCACCGCTCAGCCGAGCTGGACGCCGCAATGAGAAGGCGCTGCACGACCTGACGCACCAGTTCCACGTCACGTTTGAGTCAGTGGTGCAGGCAGAGTCATGGGAAGAGATGCAGCCCAAACCCCCAGTAGCGTATCTGCTCCCTGTAGAACTGGCCGTACGGTGAAGGACCGTTGTACAGCTCGAATAGCAGCCGCAGCACGCGCGGAGGGTGCTCAGGGTCGCGCCCCCAACCGAATTCAAACCCTGTGCGTCCGCTCCACGCCGGCTTCCAGTCCTGCTGCTCCGATGACTTGACGTCCGCGGCTGCGACCAGACTGCGCCTGCCCGGTGCTCCCACCCGCAGCTCGACACCCGCATGCGCCAGCAGCGGATCGAGATCGTCGGGATCCCGGTTAAAGAGAGTTTCGCCCCCCGCATAAACGCGCAGAGCGCCAAGCGCCTGGGAGAGAATCAGCTCCAGCGACTCGAAGGCAAGGTTCAGTCGCTCGGGCTCGTCTCTCAGGAGAAACTCGTCGCCCAGATGGGAGCTCTGGTGATACAGCCGCAACCGGCTGGAGAATCCGCCGCGCCGGAGTGTCACCGGCACACCGATCAGATAGTCGGCGTTGATCAGATCGTAGGAGTCGGTGTTCAGATCGAACTGGGCGAAGATGCCGGCACTGATGCTTATCTGCACGCCGTCGCCGGGTCGGCGCCCGCCCCAGCGAAGCAGACCGAAGGACTCGCCCAGTCCAATGGCCCCGATGTCCGTGTCGAACGGGGCGAGTCCGATGGTCTCCGTATCCCCAGCCTGGAGAGGCGATCGGGCCCGCTGGTATGAAACGAACGAGCGCGGCTCCTTGGGGTCCGCAACCAGTGGACAGAAGACATCCCCGTGAGGCAGAGGCGCCACTCCGCTGGCTTCCGATGCGTGAAGCAGGAGGCCACACTCGAATTGCGGTGACTGGCCGAAGAGGGGGCTCCACAGCGGGAGCATAATTGCCGTGGTGATCGTGACAACGCGGATCAAATACCGACTGCGCGTTGAAAGGGACATTGCTGGCTCCTTGACCGGAATTGTCAGACCGCCACTCTCGCGCCGCGGCCCCACTCAACCAGCTGCGCCGCGGCTCTCCACATTCTACTGCACAGGTACGCTCACGGCCTCGACCACGTCGTCAGCCGAGCGGTCAGTAACGCCCGCGCCAGCCGGTTTTGTAGCGCCGTCTCTCGGAACGAGCCCGGCTGCACCAGCCACACCCAGCAGCGACGGAACGTTCAGTGAGTCGGCCAGTCCCGACGGCACCACCATCAGTGAGCCGCGCTTGACGATGCTCTCGTACAGCATGTTCATGGCGCGAAGATTCATCGCCGCGGGGTGATCGCGGTACGCGTCAGCCGCCTCGACGAACTTGTGCGCGATCTCGGTTTCCGCAGTTCCCAGGATGATGCGCGCCTGCCGCTCACGCTCGGCCTGCGCCTGACGCGACATGGCATCCTCGAGCGCTGCCGGGATGATCACGTCGCGGATCTCGACCGACTGCACCTGGATCCCCCAGTTCTGCATCTTCTCCTCCAGCGCGAGCTTGAGCCCGTGACCCAGTTCCACGCGCGACTGAATCAGCTCCGCAAGGTCGTGCTTGCCGATGGCGTCGCGCAGCGCGGTCTGTGCCGAAAGAATCACGGCCTCGTCGTAGTCCTGCACCTCCAGCGCGGCACGTTCCGCGTCACGTACGATCCAGAACGCGATCGCATCCACGTTTACCGGGACCGTGTCGCGCGTGAGGCACGACTCGGCGCCGAACGCGGTGGTGCGGATACGCTGATCGATCACGTACGCCACGCGATCGAGTATCGGGATGATGCCGAAGTACCCTGGCCCACGCAGGCCGCGGTAGCGTCCCAGGCGCATGAGCACCGCCCGCTCCCACTGGTCCGCGTACTTGATGGACGCTGTGAGGAACATCCACACGCCCACGGCAGCCACGACGACCACCGGGGATGGCAGCCCTGCGAGGAGCAGCGCTCCACCGACCCCGGCGGCGCCGATGACCCCGGCTGCCAGTGCGGCAAGCGAGTAGCGGGTGTCATTCGGAGAATGTCTTGTCATCTTCATCACCTCATGTGAAAAAGTCGGCTGGCGGCTGCCAGCCGTTATCGCGTCCGCACCGGGCGGACGTCCCTGCGTGGCGCACGGTTGCTGCGCGGCCGCACGATCTGCGCGACCCGCGCGTCTTCGATATAGGGGCTGCGCACCTCGCCGAGCTCGATCGGCAGAGCCACGCGAACGAGAACCGTAAGAACGAACAGTCCCATCGCCCAGATACCGGCAGTGACGCCAAGCTCCACGAGACTCGGCGTGTACTCGACTATCTCTCCCAGCGGTGACGGGACGAACCCGGGCACGACCAGCCCCATCCCCTTCTCCACCCAGATTCCGACGAATAGCACAGCGCAGGCGATCATCAGCCAGCGATGATTGCGGCGGATCGGATGGATCATGAGAGCGATCGTCGCCACCGTGTTGAGCACGATCGCCGTCCAGATCCATGGAACCAGCGCGTTGTGCTCACCCAGCCCGAAGAACAGGTATCTGGCGTTGATGCCATGATGCGTGGGGGAGTAGAACTTGTAGAACAGCTCCGACCCGAGCATCACGAGATTGATCTGCGCAGCAACCGTCGTAATCAGCGCGAGCTTGGAGAAAGCTCCTTCGGCGATCTCGTACTTCGTCTCACGCTGGATGAACCCGAGCAGCAGGATCACGAACGCAGGACCGGCGGTGAACGCCGAAGCCAGGAATCGCGGCCCCAGCAACGCGGTATTCCAGAATGGCCGCGCCGGGAGCCCGGCGAGAAGGAACGCAGTGACCAGGTGAATGCTCACCGCCCACATCACGGCGATATACATCCACGGGAGATACTTCTTCTTGTCCGGGTGTCTCCCGGTGTAGCGGCTGTACAGGATGTAGAACGGGATGGCGAGATTGAGGGCCAGATAGCCGTTCAGCACCAGAACGTCCCACGCGAGGAGAGAGCGAGGCCAGTTCAGATAGCCGATCACCGGGATGAGGTGCCAGCCGGCGAGCGGATTGCCGATATCCACGACGACGAAAGCCAGGCACATCACCAGAGCAGCCACAGCGACCGCCTCAGCCATGAGCACCGCGCGGCTGAAGTCCACGTCCCGCAGGATGTAAGCGGGCAGTACCAGCATCATCGCCGCCGCAGCCAGCCCCACGAGGAAGGTGAAGTTGGAGATGTACAGTCCCCAGCTCACGTGGTCGTTCATGCCGGTAACGCCAAGCCCGTACCGCAGCTGAACGGAGTACGCATACGCGCCCACGAGCATGATGAGCGTCAGCGTGCCCATCCACAGGTGGTAGCGGCGTCCGCCCGTAGTGGCCGAGTGCAGCGCGCTCAGCGCGAACGGCTTCAGGTGCACTGTCGTCTCAGTCGGTGAAGTACCAGAAGCGCGGCTCGGTCTTCAGATCTTCCTTCAACCGGAATACGCGCTTGTTGGCCAGCACCCACCGGATCTCCGAATCCGGATCGAGCAGATTGCCGAAAACGCGCGCCCCGGTGGGGCACGCCTCGGCACAGGCGGGCAGCTGCCCCTTCCGGGTGCGGTGGATGCAGAAGTGACACTTCTCGACCACGCCTGCCTTGCGCGCGCGGTTGCCGAGGTAGTGCTGGTTCGGGTTGATCTCCTCACGGGGTATGACCGGCTCGCTCCAGTTGAAGCGACGCGCCCAGTAGGGGCACGCGGCCATGCAGTAGCGGCAGCCGATGCACCAGTCGTAATCCACGACGGTGATGCCGTCGGGCTCCTGCCAGGTGGCGCCCACGGGGCAGACCTTTACGCATGGCGGGTCGGCGCACTGGAAGCACTGGGTCCCAAGGTAGAAGTGGCCCTCGGCGGGTACTTCGTGCTGGAAGGTTGCGTCGGCATGATCCAGATCGATCACGCCGTCCTCCATCTCGAAGATGCGGATGTACTGGGTGGCCGCCGCGCGGTCGAGATTGTTCTCGTTGATGCACGCCTCCACGCAGTTTCTGAAGCCCTGGCACTTCGAGATGTTGAAGGCGTAGCCGAAGACGACGCCCGGCTGCGCGCCGGTTCCCTGGATGGTGACGTCGGTGCCCTGCTTCACCTTTGCCAGTCGCTCCAGGCGCGCGATCGTCTCCGCACGCTCCTCTTCCGTCATCGTGCGGTAGTTGCCTTTGATGTATTCCCGCCAGGCAAGGAGCTTCGCCTCCTTCTCCTCGTCAGGCATCGCGCTGAGCGGAGAGCAGGCGCTGGCGACTCCGGCGCCGGCAGCCACGCCGCCGACGAGGATGCTCAGCGCCTTGCGCCTGTCAACGCGCTTCTGGAACACGGATGCATCGGTGGCCTCCGTACTCGCCTGCGGCTTGTCGGCACTCATCGTCTTCGGCCTCGGGGTCTTTCGAGCTGTGGAGCACGGAACGGGATGCGCGGCTCGAGCGCCGGCCTGTGCGGGTCGTGGCAGTCTGCGCAGCCCATGAGCACGCGTCGTCCCTGCCAGCCGTCGAGACGTTTGCCATGCGCACCGGCGGCCCACGATTCCGCCTGGGAGAAGTGGCACTGCGCACACAGTCGATAGGTGTGATCGAGCGTGGCCTGCTCACCGCTCCTCAGCGCGAGCAGTTCGACGTTGTCGGGTGAATGACAGGTGGAGCAGGCGCCGCCGGTCTGCACCGGATGGCTGACAGTGATGTTCTGATGGGCGTCGGCGACACGGTCGTCAGCCATGACGATTCTTCTTCCGAGATGACACGACGTGCACGGGTACTGCCCGAGATCCGCCGCGCGCTCGCGCAGCGACGTGCGCATCGTGATCGTGCCGAACCGCCGGGAGATGTTCGAAGCGGGTTCGCCTGTCCGGACCGTCACCTCGAAGGGGCGGTCGCCGGGGCCCTGCCAGAGGTCCACGGGTGCCGCGGCAACACTGCCCAGGGCACCGGGCTCGAGTCTCAGGGCGGCGGCGATAAGCGCCGAATCCGGATTTGCCCGCGCGGTGTCGGGCAGCGGGTCCCCGTGCAGCGTGCCCAGCTCTGCACGATTGTCCTCCCGCGATCGGTCGCGCCCATCGCAGGCCGCGCTCACACCGAGCAGCGCGGTATACGCCAGGGCGGTATACGCCAGGATCGAACAGGTACGAAGGCGCATCATGACACGCCTCCCCGCCCGTCACCCGACGGCGCCGGCCGAACATAGACATCGGCCGCCGCTTCAGTGGCGAGGTGGCACTGCCGGCAGCTGGCGCGCTCAGGATGCGCCGTGCGAATCTCCTGAACCCCGGCTGGGCCGGCGTGACACGCCAGGCAGTTCCCGCGAAAGTCGAGCGTATGCGGAATCGGCGGTGGCTGTCCCTCCGGCGCGTCGCGCGCGACCTCCGGCCATGGCACTGTTTGCCAGTCCACCGACGCCTCTGTCCAGCGACCGGCACCGGGATTGTGGCACTGCCGGCAGCGTGCACTTGGGTCGGTCGTGGGCAGCGCGATCGCCATCAGTTCGCCATCGCCGACGTGACACTGCAGGCAGGCACCCATCTCCGGGTGCGGTGTTATCGGCACGTATGCACCGAAACGTTGCGAGTAGCCGCCGCGCTCATGGCAGGTATTGCAGCCGCCCGTCTGGAACTCGTCCGGTGTGAGTCCGTGCGGAATCCGTGGAGGAGCACCTGGAAACGCGCGCAGCGCCCGATACGTCTCGAGCGTACGTGGGTGCGCCGAGCGACGCGGCTCGGAGCCGGGATCGATTGCCAGCACGCCGACGTGTGTGCGAAACACGTCAGCCTCTGCGGCGATCGGTTCATCCGACATGTCGAGCATCGCCACCGGGATCCTCTCCGCCGCTGCGCTCCGCTTCTCGGCTTCGCGTCCCGCAACGACGACCAGCGCGCCCATCGCAACCACTGCCGAAGCGATGAGAAACACGCGCAGCGTTACTTCGCCGGTTCGCTCACCGCGCGGCCTCATGCGCCGCTCCCCCCCGACAGCCGCTCCACGCGCACGGCGCACGTGTTGAGGTCCGGCTGCCCTGACAGCGGACAGAACGCATCGAGCATCAGCCGCCTCACCGGCGCGCCCTCATCGAAGGAGGGCACAAAAAGCTGGCCGCGCGGCGGGCGCGAGCGGTAATCGATGCGTGCCTCGATCTCGACCGAGCCGCGGCGGCTCACGAGACGGACAGTCTCCCGGTTGCGGACCCCGAGCCTGTTCGCGTCTTCGCGGTTGATCTCGACGTACGCGCGTGGCACGGAGCGGTGCAGCGTCGGAACCCTCTGTGTCAGCGTACCAGTGGTCGCATGCTCGAGCACGTCCCCCGTTCGCAACCACAATGGGTATTCCCGGTCGGGCGATTCCGCCGGCGGCTCGTGCGGGCGCAGCCATATCCACGCCCGACCGTCGGCATGCCCGTAGAAGTCGAACGCGCCGCGCGCGCGATTGGCCGCCGGATCGTGCGCCGTGTTGTACCGCCACTTTGTCTCGCGGCCATTCACGTACGGCCACATCACGCCTGGCTGTGCGCGCAGGGCAGTCACTGGCGGGAGTGCGCTGCGCGGGTCGTCATGGAACCGGCGGTACTCCTCCCATATCTGCGCGGCGTGCGTACCACGATCCCAGGGGAAGAGCTGCGACAGGCCAAGCCGTCGGGCGACCTCGATCATATGCCACGCGTCGCTCGCCGCGTCTCCGGGTGGTGCAACCAGCTGGTCGAAGTGCTGAACCCGGCGCTCCACGTTCGCGACGACTCCCTCCCGCTCCATCCACATCGCGGCGGGCAGAACGACGTCCGCAACGTCGGTAGTCGGCGTCGGATAGGTTTCCGATACGACAAGGAAGCGATCGTCCCTGGCCGCCGCGCTGCGATACCTGCTCAGGTTCGGGAGGCTGAGCATGGGGTTGGTGCCCTGGATCCAGAGGAAGCGGATCTCTCCGCGGTCCAGGGCCCGGAACATCGCCAGCACGGCGCGCGCCGGACGCGGGTCGATCCGATCCGCAGGCACCCCCCAGATCCCAGCGGTCCGGCGCCGGTCCTCAGCGCTGCTCACCACTCCCCGCGGGAGCGTGTGGGTCAGCGTGCCGGCGTCGCTCACGACGTCTGCACCGGCAGGCTGGCCGGTAAGGCATAGCGGGCTGTTCCCGGGTAGCGCCACCTTCCCGACGAGAAGATGAATGTTGTAGAGGAGGTTGTTCATCCACGTCCCGCGCGCGTGCTGATTCGCGCCCTCACCCCAGACGGTCATCAGATTCCGCGAGCGCTCGCCGTACTGCGACGCCAGCCAGCGAATCGCGTCTGCGCTGAGACCCGAGATCTGCTGCGCCCGCTCCGGCGTATACGCGGCCAGAAACGCCACGTAATCGTCCCAGCTGGCAGACGCGGCTTCGTCCACGACGAGCGCGTCTTCCCTGAGACCGTAGCCGATCCCCGTCCTGCCGCGCTTGAACGCGACGTGCCGGTCGATGAAGCCTCGATCTACGCTGTTCCGCGCAACGAGCTCGTGACAGATGGCATTCGCGATCGCGAGCCCGGAATGAGGGGAGTGAAGCAGCGATCGGTCGGCCGCGTAGCTGGTGCGCGTGGTGCGTGTAGCCAGATCGACGATCCTGACCGCCCTGTCGCGCCTCCTCCTGTCGAGCATCCGGGAGAACAGGACCGGATCTGTCTCGGCAAGATTGATGTCCCAGAGCACGAACACGTCGGCGTGATCCACGTCGTCGTAGGAGCCGATCGCGCCGTTCAGACCGAAGCTGCTCTCCAGCCCCGCCGCCGCACTGGCCGCGTGAAGCCTGGTGCTCGTCTCCACGTTGTTCGTGCCCAACCCGCCCTTGAACAGCTTCGATGCAACGTAAGCATCCTGAATCGCCCACTGCGCCGATCCATAAACGGCAACGCTGTCCTTGCCGTGCCGCTGGATCGTTTCGCGAAGACGGTTCGCGACGAGGTCGTACGTTTCACTGATCGGCTCGGCGGCGAGCGACCCTCCCCGGCGGATCATCGCCCGTGAGATCCGGTCCCTGCCGTACAACGCCTGCACCGAGTAATAGCCCCTGGCACACGCCAGCCCCTTGCTCACCGGCGATGCCGGGTCTCCCTTCGCGGCAGCAGCGCGTCCGCTGTCGATGGCTACCAGGAGCCCACACGCCACACCGCACATCGTGCAGGGAGTCTTCTTCCAGTCGGCATCCGGGTCGCGCGCTCCCAGGGGGTCGGCGTGAGCAGGCCGCAGCACCCCGGGCGCCACAACCGAGCCGGCGGTGATGGCCGACACGGCTGCAATCCCTCTGAGAAACGTCCTCCGATCGACTGGCGTCATCGCGAGCCTGGGGATAGATGGCTCGCAGCCGGGCACAGCAGTGCCCGGCTACGGTCGCACCGTGGTCCCATGGATACCGCGTTCACGAGCTGACCGACATCGTCGAATGCCGGAATCCCCGGTGCCATTATCCCCACCCGGGAGCGGAGTTTTTCCTACAGTTCGCAGGGGAAAACCCGACTGTGCAGATTCGAGCGCACCATCGTATCATTCGGGTGAAGTATCCGGACTTATACGGATGTCAACCTCCGGGGTTCTACTGATGCACACATTCGCACGCAGGCTCGGACAGGCAACCATGCGCAGCTCTTTCGCTCATCGCCCGGTGTTGGCGGTGCTCATCACGGTCTTCGCTCTCGCCGGTTGTTCCAGCGACATCGTATATCGCGACCGGGCGCCATTCAATGATCCGCCCGACGCTGCGAGCGGATTCCTGGGATACTACGACGCGACGCTGAAGCAGACGACGTGTGGCAACTGTCACATCGACTACCAGGCGGGGTGGGCAACCACCGCCCACGCAAGCGCCCATGCCGTGCTGGAAGCGAGTCCGGCCAAGGCGGCGGAGTGCTACAGCTGCCACACCGTGACCGCCAGGGGTAACCTCGCCACGGGCACGGCTGGCCACGACGCTGTCCAGAACGCGGCCTACTTCGACGTGCAGTGCGAGAGCTGTCACGGCCCTGGCCTGCCGCACGTGGAGAGCGTCGGGCGCGGCGCCGTATTGCGGCCCCTCGCGAGCATCGCGATGACCGGAGCCGGCAACTGCGGCGACTGCCATTCCGAAGGCCATCATCCGCTGGCGGATCAGTGGAGGCTGTCGGGGCACGGGCAAACTCGCAGCGGCACTCGGGTGACGAATCTCACCTGTGTCGGCTGCCACGAGGCACGCGGCGTACTGGCGAAGTGGGGCGAAGACGCAGACTTCATCGAGAAGAGCACGGCTACCAACTATCAGCCGGCCGCGACGTGCGCTACCTGCCACGATCCGCACGGCTCGGGCAATACCGCCCAGCTGCGTTTCCCAATCACGTCACCGGACCCCGACCAGAACCTCTGCATCCGCTGCCACCTGAGGTATGGCGAGCCCACTGTCACCGTTACGTCCCCACACGCCCCGCAGGGAGCGATGCTGCTCGGCTTTGCCGGTTGGCGGCCGCCTGGATTCCAGTACGATACGGCGCGCATTTTCGGGTCACACGCAACGGAAGCGAATCCACGGCTCTGTGCCGGATGCCACGTCGCGAAGTACAATGCGCCGGACCAGTTGACCGGGGGCACCATCCTGGCAACGAGCCACCTCATGCGCCCGATTCCGTGCCTCGACGGCCAGGGTCTGCCAACAGATGACAAGACCTGCGCCTACACTGCGACAGCCAGATCGTGGCAGACCTGCACAGAGTGTCACGGGTCTCCTCAGGCGGCTGCGAACGTGTTCAACACCACGCGTCAGGACATGAAAGACCGCGTTGACGTGCTGTGGATCAACCTGAACAGCAACGGCACGCTCGACGCCGCACCGGCCGACGCGGGCCTGTTGCCGCAGATCAAGGCGATGTCGCCGGGGGAGTGGAACACCACCGACGGAGTCATCACGCCGGCAGAAGGGGCCGAGTTCAATGCCCGTCTATGCGGTGAATACGGCCAGTCCACCAGCGACAACTCCAAGGGTGTTCACAATCCCTTCCTGTGCCGTGCGCTGCTCAGCGCAACTACCGCATACATCAGGAGCTACTACAATCTGCCCTGAGCAGTGATCGGCACACAATTCAGCGCCGTCGTCCGAGGTCTCCACTCGGCGGCGGCGCTTCAGCAGGCGGAGGTCCACCCGGCTGACTCGGTCGTGGTGGAGTCTCCGCTTCCCGGCGGAGTCGCAAGCGTCGTGCGCTTCCTCCTCAACAACGTCCCGCCGTGGGTCCAGATAGGCGGCGTCGTTCTCGCCGTTCTCGTCGGACTGGCCGTTGTCTGGTTTCTCTTCACGCGCCGGCGCGCGATTCAGGGGTGGGTGATGGCGCGCAGCCGTGGCGGCCAGATAGCGCTTGCGGCTGTCGCTCTGCTCGTGCTCGTCGGTGTCGGAACGATGGGCGCTGCGACATGGAACTACACGCAGCACTCGAACGACTTCTGCACCGGGTGCCACGTGATGAACCCGGCGTTTGAGCGATTCTCCACTGCGGAGAACAGCCACGCAGACCTGTCGTGCCATGACTGCCACATGCAGCCGATGTCGGCCAGCATCCGGCAGCTGTACCTCTGGATTGCGGAGCGGCCGCAGGAAATAGGCGAGCATGCCCCGGTTCCTAATCGGGTGTGTGAGACCTGCCACGTCACCGGCGACACCGCCACCTGGCAGCGTATCGCGAGTACGGCAGGCCACCGGGTCCACCTGGAATCGGATTCGAGCGCGCTCAGAGACCTGCAGTGCGTCACCTGCCACGGTGTCGAGGTGCACCGCTTTCAGCCAGTGGCCGCGACCTGCGGCCAGAGCGGCTGCCACGACCCGGACGACACGGACATAGTGCTTGGGAAGATGGCCGGCCAGACCGTCCGCCACTGTACCAGCTGCCACGAGTTCACAGCTGACGTGCCCTTGCTCGCCACGTTCGATTCGGCGCGCGGTACGCTGGTCCCCGCCTCCCCGCAGTGCCTGGGCTGCCACGAGATGCAGCAGCTGCTCGCCGACTTCGATCCGGCAAGAGATCCGCACGGCGGATCGTGCGGCATGTGCCACAACCCGCACGAGCAGGAGACGCCACGCGAGGCTGCTCTGACGTGCGCAACAGCGGGCTGTCACTCGAACTGGCGTGATGAGCCGTTCCACGTGAACGCGGCCCACAGGCGAGTCGGAGAGCAGTGCCTCACCTGTCACGTCGCTCACAACGCGAAGGTGGATGCAAGCAGTTGTGCGGAGTGTCACCGGGCAGTGAGGCGGCGGACCCGGATGACACCGCCGCTCCCGTTCGACACCGCCGCTGCTCTGCGGCGCAGCTCCGCCCCCTCCCCCGCCCCCGCCCCGCCCCAACCGATCATGGGGACGGCGCGCCCGCACCCGTCACTCGCGCCCGGCGCTCCGCAACGCGTGAGCAGAACCGACCCGCCGTGGCCCCGCGAAATCACGAGGCTGATGCCGGGCCGGTCCCCGGTGACGGTGACGTTCTCCGGAGGAGACCCGTTACTCCCGGTCGATACGTTCTCGCATGCGAGACACGAGCGGCTCTCGTGCATCGTGTGCCACGCGACGGGCGAAGGCCATGGCCGCCTCACGTTCCAGCCGCCCCGGGGCTGCCTCATCTGTCATCACCAGGCGCCGGCAACCGCCCGCTGTGCCTCCTGTCACCAGACGCAAGAGTTGACCCCACCGCGACCTGTCACTGTGACCGTAACGGTTCCCGAGCGCCAGCCACGGCCACGACCGGTGGATTTCCTTCACTCACGGCACGTGTCGCAGAGCTGCGTGGAGTGTCACACGACGCCGGTCACACTCGCTCCGCCGCCGGACAAGGCGCAGTGCAGAGACTGTCACAGCGAGCACCACGCCGCTGAACGCAGCTGCGCGTCATGCCACGCGAACGCGCAGCCAGGCCCGTCACATGAGACGCTCGAGATCGCACACCAGCGGTGCGATGCATGCCACACCGTGACGACGATCGCGCAGCTGACACCGACACGCAGCTTCTGCAGCACCTGCCATCTGGACAAAGCCGCCGACCACTACGTCCAGAAGGAATGCACCGTCTGCCACTTCCTCGCTGAACCCGGCGCCTACCGCACCAGGCTCGTCACGCCGCCACCGGGATGACGCCGTTGCGCGCGCTGATCGCCGCGTGCGCGCTCGCGGCATTGTCGTCTTCCGCTGCCGCACAGGACTACCGCGTTCGGCTCGACGCCCGGGCACAGGCGGTCTCGTTCCGCGGCCTCGTCTCCGACAGCATTCCCGTCGGACAGGCGGTGCTGAACGCGGATGGTGGCTTCGAGACAGCTGACGGACACGCGCTCCGGTGCGGCGCCGGATCGCACTGCTATTTCTTCCGGCCTGGTCCGGAGCTGCGTGGTATACCGGTTACGCTCTCGGCAACCGTGGCCATGTGGGGCCTCGGAGTGGAAGGGCTCGCGCTCCGCGCGACGGGACGCGTCATCGGAGATCTTGGTGACGACGACGCATGGCCAGGGACCGAGCCCTCAGCCCAGCTCATCGAAGGATATCTCGACTACCATCGCTCCGCGTTCATCGCCCGCGCGGGGCGGCAGCTGGTCGCGTCACGGCTGGAGCCGATGGGGTTCGATGGCGGCTGGCTCCGGTACAGGTGGGATCGAACGTCGCTCGAGTTTACCGGCTACGGTGGCTGGGGGCTCGGACAGGCAGCAGTCGTCTCCGCGTCCAGTCCCGCGCTGAACCCGCTGGACGAGTGGCGTCCGCGCGACAGGCAGATCGTCGCCGGCGCGGAAGCCGCGTGGCTCTACCGAAACATCGACCTGCGCGCCGAGTACCGGAGGGAGATTGATCCGGAGGACAACAACTTAGTCTCGGAGCGCACGGCCGTATCGCTGCTGGCGCGTGCTGGCTCCTTCCGGACGACTGGCGGGTTCGATTACAACATCGCCGAAGGTCACTTCGGCAGCGCCGACCTCACGGTCACGTACCTGCGACCACTGTACTCGGTGTCGGGCGGAGTGCGCCGGTATCGCCCTTACTTCAGCCTGTGGACCCTTTGGGGGGCGTTCAGCCCCGTGCCGTACAATGCAGTGAATGCGTCCGTCCAGCTCCGGCCGACCAGATGGCTGTCACTTCACAGCCGCGGCGAACGATATCGCTATGAGGAGACGGAGGTGTCCACCGGACTCGTCCCACGCCTGGAGGATGGCGGCTGGCGCGTGAGCACCGGCGCAACAGCGACCGTGAACGCGCAGTTCACCCTCGACGCCAACTATGGGGTTGAGCGCGGGCCCGGTGCGTCGGCGCGTTTTGCCGATGGGTCAGTGACGTTCACCCCGAATGAGCGACTGTCACTCGACTTCTACGGTGGCGCGCTCGCACGCCCGCTGGAGTTCAGGTACTACGATGCCAGAAGCCGCTGGATCGGAGCGCGTGCCGAGTGGCAGCTCAGCGGCCAGCGTCGCCTCTGGGGTGACATTGCGCGGGTCAGCGACGATCGTGACCGGCCCGACGCCAGTGCCTCGTCGCTCGCCCAGCTCCGGCTGCGCGGTGGAGTGAGTGTGGCGTTCGGCTCCGGCGCAGATCGCACTCCGCTTCCCCCGGCCCGGCCGCTTCAGCGATGAAGCCGTTCCATCGCACGACGGTCGCGTTGGTGCTCGCCGTACTCGCGGGTGGTGCGCTGATCGCCGCCCCGTCGGGCGAGCGCCAGCAGCGGGATCGTTTCCCGCATGACAAGCATGCCGGGCTCTTTCCGCTGTGCACCACCTGCCACGCTGGCGTGGTCGAGCAGGGTCAGCCGATCTGGCCCGAGCCCGCGAGCTGCGCGTCGTGCCACGACGGGGTTGTGGAAGACCGTATCACCTGGGAACCGCCGACGACCGCGCGCGGAAGCAATCTCCGGTTCACCCACGAGATGCACGCACGCGCTGTCACTGCGCGCGATCCTTCCGACAGCGTCCTCGCCCGGCAGTGCAACGAGTGTCATACTCGCGTCGGGGAACCGCGCATGGCTGTGCTGCACGCCTCGGCGCGCAGATGCATCGCGTGTCACGGATACACCGACCCGCACGTGGACCTGCCGAGCCAGGCGTGCGCCACCTGCCATGTTCCTCTAACGGAGGCTCCGGGACTGACCGCACAGGACATCGCGGATTTCCCGCGGCCCAGCTCACATGACGAGCCTGATTTCCGGCTCGGCGGTCATGGCAGACTCGCGCGGGTGATCAACGCGCGCTCCGGGGAGGTCGGCATCGCCGCGAGCTGCGCCACATGTCATGCGCGCAATCTGTGCATCTCCTGTCACGTCAACGCAGCGGAATCGCCCGTGATCAGCGCGCTTGGGCTCGACAGCAGGTCGCCCGTTTTCGCGCTCACGCAGCCTGTACCGGCAAGCCACGCTCGCCCCGACTTCCTGCGCACGCATGGGCGGGACGCACAGCGCGGAACGGAAACGTGCGCTACCTGCCACACACGCGAGAGCTGCATGACGTGTCACGTGAACGCGCCACCTCGCGCTGTAGGAGCTCTCGCGCAAGCTGGCCCTGATCGAGCGGCGGGTGCTCAGCTCACACGCACGCCCCCGCCGAGCCATACTTTCGACTTCAGGGAGCGACACGGGGTGGAGGCGAGCGCGCGCCCCCGCACCTGTGAGACGTGTCACACGCGCTCGATGTGTCTGGACTGCCATCGGCCGGATGTCGGCCCGCAGGTACGCTACCACCCCGCAGGGTTCCTCACGCGGCACCCGAGTTCGGCATACTCGCGTGAGGCAAGCTGCAGCGATTGCCACAATCCGGCGCAGTTCTGCCAGAGCTGTCACCAGCAGGCGGGAGTGGTGGCGGCACGCCGAATCGGCGTTGGGGGGTATCATGACGCATTCCGCGGGTTCAGTCTGGGACACGGCCAGGCCGCGCGGCAGAATCTGGAGTCCTGTGCGTCCTGCCATGCAGAGCGTGACTGCACGGCATGCCACTCAGCGGTCGGGGGTGGATTCCGTTTCAATCCTCACGGGCCCGGTTTCAACGCAGCCCGGATGCTGTCGAAGAACCCGTCGGTGTGTATAGCGTGCCACGGTCGCGCGATCCCGATTCCCTGACAACTATCGGGCGCGCGCCACGGTCGCGCGGTCCCCGATCGATATTTCTGCACCAGGAGACATACCACAATGAGTCATTCAGCATTGATACGCCCGGCTTTCGCCGCTCTCGCCGTCGCGCTCGTCCTCGGCTGCAACCGCGGCGAGGAAGCACCGAGAGTTCCGCTCGGTCAGCCGGGGAGCGGGCAGGCGGCCGGCGGCCCCACGATCACGGGTGAGGCGAAGGTCGCACTCGACAGCGCCAACAACCTCTTCAGGGCAAGGCAGTACGAGCTCGCGCTCGCGCAGTACCGCCGGTCGGCACAGCTGGCCCCCAATGAGGTCACGCCGCTGCTTGGCGTGCTCATGGTGGGGGAAGCAACCAAGGACTCGCAGCTCACCGAGACGACCATGGCCCGCATTCGCGAGCTGAATCCCTCAGCGGCAGATACTTCCGTCGTCCCTGACCACTCGCAGCTGATCGATGTTCACTCTCGCGTACGGGCGACTCCGCCGCCGTCGCAATAACTCCCGACTGATTTCGAGTTAGAACGCACGATAGCCGCCGGGTCGATGCCGCGGCGGCTACCGTGATGCCCGTTTTTGCCGGCTTATCTGTGCGCCAGCGGGCGTACGAGCGGACGCCTGACCGCATGCGGCGTCACGACGCGCCTCGCGGAAGACCAGAGACGCGGCGCCAGCTGATCATGCCACGTGCGGTAGAAGGCCCAGAATACGACTGCAACATCGAACACCAGCGCCGCCAGCAGCAGCAGGATCGGTATCACCAACGCCACGAGCGGAATGACCAACAGCGCGCCATACATATGGCACCTCCGCTGATACGGCGGTCGGTCGTCGGCCGTCGATAGATGAATACAGCGATTGGAAACTCTTTCCTGTAAGCGGAACCCCCAGATTTTATGGGAGATTCCCCGACGAGCCTGGGATTACTGACCCACGGGCTGCCGCGGCCGCTGGCCGCGGCAGCCCTCCGCGTTTTCAGCGGATTTCGATGCGTTTCCCGCGCCGCGTGTCCTGCTTCGGCCTGGGCATCGTGATCTCGAGCACACCGTCCTTGAACTTCGCATTCACGTCGTCCGGATTCACTCCCTCCGGCAGCGGAATCGAACGGAAGAAGCGACCATAGCTGCGCTCGCTCACGAACACGCCCTCGCGCGTGTCCT
>CAZOAT010000004.1:32112-52349 GCA_964577965.1 uncultured Gemmatimonadaceae bacterium
CGGAAGAAGCGACCATAGCTGCGCTCGCTCACGAACACGCCCTCGCGCGTGTCCTCGAACTCCTCCCGGCGCTCTCCCTGGATCGTGAGCGCGTCGTTTTCCACGTCGATGTTGACGTCCTCCTTGCGGAGCCCGGGAAGATCGGCGCGTACGACGAGCTTGTCGTCACGCTCGATCACATCGATCTGAGGCGACCACGTGCCGCCTGCACCCAGCCGACCAGGTATGTCCAAGCCGGACCAGAGACCTCGGCCTGGGGAAAAGCCCCCTCTTGTCATCCCGAAGTTCGTCAGCAGCCGGTCGAAATCGTCCGACAGCCGCTGCACCATCGAGAACGGTGTCGATGGATACGACGTCGGGTCGTACATCCCCCCGCGTGATAGTCCGGTTCCGGGTAGGTCCTCACGTGCGGACCGCACCGGCCTCTCCTGCTCGCCCAGGGTGTTGCGTTGTCCGCTGGTCGGGGATTCCCGCCCGCGCGGAGTCCCCCCTTCGCCTTCGCGTTTTTCCTCTCTTCGAGCCATTGCACCCTCCTGGTATGTGGCCTGCCACCACCGGAAACCGCTGCATCACGAATGCCCGGCGACGACTGAAAGCACGAGTGGTGCTGCCTCAGCCGTCAGCCGCCGACGGCACACGATTCGCGGCCTCAATAACCGCACAAATCGAGGAGACCCAATGACTCTCCACCTCAGCTCGCCCGCCTTCCAGCACAATGGCTCCATACCGACTCAATACACCTGCGACGCCGAGGACCGGTCGCCGCCGCTCGTGTGGGGAGGTGTCCCGTCTGGTGCAGAGAGTCTCGCGCTGATCGTAGACGATCCCGACGCGCCCGATCCGAAGGCGCCGAAGATGGTCTACGTGCACTGGGTGCTGTACGACATCCCGCCCTCGGCGACGGGACTCAGGGAAGGCGCGACTTCGCTGCCGCCTGGGACCCGGGAGGGAACGAACGACTGGAAGCGTACGGGCTACGGCGGACCCTGTCCGCCGATCGGCCGCCACCGATACTTCTTCAAGCTGTACGCGCTGGACTCGCTTCTTGGCGATCTGGGCCCGGCGACGAAAGCCGAGCTCGAGAATGCGATGCGCGGTCACATCCTGGAGCAGGCGGAGCTGGTGGGGACCTACGCGCGCCCGGGCAGCTGAGCCCGGCCGGGCGGACTGAAACCGCTACTCCAGCACCTCCCGTATCTGCTGCACGGCGAACTCCAGATCCTCACGCTTCACAATGAGCGGCGGCGCGACGCGAATCACCCTGTCGTGCGTTTCCTTGCACAGCAGGCCCCGCTCCGCCAGCGCCTCACAGTACGGCCGTGCGGCCTCGTCGAGCTCGATGCCGACCATCAGTCCGCGGCCGCGGAGGTCCACTACACGCGTGCTGCGGATTGTACGCAGCTCATCCAGCAGCCACTCGCCCACCTCAGCGGCCCGCTCCACGAGCCGCTCGTCCCGCATCACCGCCAGGGCCTCCCGCGCGACGGCGCACGCCAGAGGATTCCCGCCAAACGTGCTCCCGTGCGATCCTGGATCGAACACGCTCATCACGGACTCGGATGCCACTACTGCGGACACCGGGTACATACCCCCGGAGAGCGCCTTCCCCAGCACGTACATGTCGGGGGTGACGTCCTCGTAGTCGCAGGCGAACAGCCGTCCCATGCGGCCCAGTCCGGTCTGGATCTCGTCGGCGACCAGCAGCACGTTCCTCTCGTCGCACAGCTCGCGCAGTGCGCGGATGAATCCGTCGGGCGGGAAGATGACACCAGCCTCGCACTGAACCGGCTCGAAGAGAATCGCGCATGTCGTGTCGCTCACTGCGGCCCGTACCGCGTCGATGTCGCCGAACGGGACGAGCCTGAACCCCGGCGCGAACGGGCCGAAGCCGCGGCGGTACTCCGCATCGGACGAGAACCCGACGATTGTGGTCGTGCGTCCGTGAAAGTTGTTCTCGAACACCACGATCTCGGCGCGCTCGTCCGGAATCCCTTTCTGGTCATAGCCCCAGCGGCGCGCGGCCTTGATCGCCGTCTCCACCGCCTCAGCGCCTGTGTTCATCGGAAGCGCCTTGTCCATTCCGCAGAGTTCCGTCAGGTCACTGAGGAACGGCGCGAGCTGATCGTTGCGGAACGCACGGGACGTGAGCGTCAATCGCTCAGCCTGACGCGACAGCGCAGCCACCAGTCGGGGATGACAGTGGCCGTGATTGACGGCGGAATAGGAGCTGAGGCAGTCGAGATAACGCTTGCCGTCCACGTCGGTGAGCCATGCACCCGAGCCGCTGGTGAGCACTACGTCCAGCGGCTTGTAGTTGCGCACGCCGACGCGGTCTTCGGCGGCGATGAGCTCGCGCGAGGTGGAAGTTGAAGGAGCCTCGGTGGTTTGCTGTGTCGCTGTCATCGGTTACCTCATAGCTGGCTGCCAGTCGCATCGTCTGTCGCGCGATGCGCGACCCCCGGTAAGTTAGTACGTCCGCCGATTCTCATACCCGCGGCCCTGATTTAATGACAGACCTGCGACCTTCGACTCCGCGGCCGGTGAGGTACGAGCGCCCGCAGTCCCCGCGCGAGGAGATCGCCAACAGCGTGAGCCACGGGGTCGGCCTCGTTGCGGCGCTGGCTGCCGCGCCCTTTCTCCTGACAGCCGTCGCGCGCCACGGCACCACCCGAAACGTCGTGGGTGCCGGCATCTTCGCGGCCACTACGATACTTCTGTATTCCGCGTCCACCATCTACCACGCGATCCCGGACAGCCCGGCGAAGAAGCTGTTCCGCACTATCGATCACGGCGCGATCTTCCTGCTGATCGCCGGCACCTACACGCCGTTCACCCTCGGAGTGCTTCGCGGCGGATGGGGATGGTCGCTGTTCGGAATCGTGTGGGGGCTCGCGATACTCGGCGTGACGCTCAAGGCTATCGACGTCCTCCACCATCCCGTGGCATCGACCGCTCTCTACATAGGGATGGGCTGGCTGGCCCTGGTGGCGGTGCGCCCGCTCTGGATCAACGTGCCCCTCGCAGGGAACCTGCTGATGCTGGCCGGAGGTATCGCATACACAGGAGGCGTTGCGTTCTACACCAACCAGCGGCTCCGTTACAGCCACCTCCTCTGGCACCTGTGCGTTCTTGCCGGGACCGTCTGCCACTATTTCGCCGTGCTCTGGTACGCGTATCCCCGCAGCTAGCGGATCTCATCTGATCAACTCGGCAATGTCCACGACCGGCTCCCCGCGGCCTCCGCTCGCAACTGGTCTCATAGCAGCCATCGCGAGCGTCAAACTGATCACGCACCTCGTGACTATCGCGATCACGCCGTACGGCTTTCACCGCGACGAGTTCCTGTACCTGGCGATGGGTCAGTACCTGCGGTTCTGGAGCATGGACTTTCCCCCGCTGATAGCCGTTCTCGCCAACACGGCGCGAGCGCTGTTCGGTGACACGCTGTTCGCGATCCGACTCTTCCCTGCGCTTGCCGGCACTGTGCTCATCGTTCTGACTGCGATGATCGCCCGGGAGCTCGGCGGACGCCGTCTGGCGCAGGGGATCGCGGGGTTCGCGGTACTCCTCGCCCCCGTGTTCCTGCGACCGGCCGCGCTCTTCCAGCCCGTAGTGTTCGATCAGCTCTGGTGGACGCTCGGCTTCCTGGGGCTGGTGAAAATCGCGCGCACCGGCGAGCATCGCTGGTGGCTGCTTCTGGGAGTGGCTGGCGGGCTTGGACTGCTCACGAAGTTCAGTATCGGCTTCTTCGCCGCTGGAGCACTCGTCGGACTTCTGCTCACGTCGCAGCGCCGCTGGCTCGGCTCCCGCTGGCCGTACGTCGCAGCTGCACTCGCACTCGTCCTTGGAAGCGCGAGCATCATCGGACAGATACGACTCGGCTTCCCGGTGGCCGGCTACATGAGCGAGCTGCAGGAAGCACAGCTCGCCCGCGTAAACGCGGCCGAGTTCCTGGGTGGACAGGTCATGCTGCTGGGCCCCGCGCTTCTGCTGGCCATCGGCGGTCTCGTCTACCTGTTCCGCGCGGAACCGATGCGACCGTATCGCGTCATCGCCTGGACGTGTGTCACGATATTCCTCCTGCTGCTCATCATGCGCGGAAAGGCGTACTACGTCGCGCCCATCTACCCGGCCCTGCTGGCCGCTGGCGGCGTCGCGCTGGAAGCTGCTTCATCACGGGTCAGGCGCGTGCTCGTGCCGGCCTTCGCACTCGTCATGCTGGCCGCGGGAAGCGTCGCACTGCCGTTCGGACTGCCCGTCGTTTCGCCGGAGCCGATGGCACGCTACTCGGCGAAGCTCGGGCTTACGAGCGCGGTGACTACGAACCGCGGTGTCGTCCTGCCGCTGCCACAGGATTACGCCGACATGCTCGGCTGGGAGGAGATGGTCGCCGCAGTCAGTCGGCACTACCATCAGTTGCTGCGGGAAGATAGGGCACAGGCCGTCATCATCGGCAGCAATTACGGCGAGGCCGGCGCACTGGACTTTTACGGTCCCCGCTACGGGCTGCCGCGCGCCATCAGCACCGCAGGGACGTACTGGCATTTCGGCCCCGGGGATCTCCCCGGTGAGGTGGCCGTCATCATCGGAATCGAGGCTGAAGAGCTCGCGCCCTTCTTTCGCTCCGCCCGCGTGATCGAGCGCCTGGACAATCCCTGGCTGGTACCGGAGCAGCGTGACAACCCTATCGTGCTGGCAGAACAACCTCACCGGACTCTTCAGGAAGTGTGGCCGTCGCTGGCACAACCGGATTAGCCGCAACGAGGCTCACGCGCGCCATCTGCCACTCGCGCCACAAAGCGTAAACGGCCGGGATCACGACGAGCGTGAGTACCGTGCTCGAGATCATCCCGCCGATCATCGGCGCGGCGATGCGCTTCATCACACTGGCACCTGCGCCGGTTCCCCACATGATGGGCAGCAGTCCCGCCGTAATCGCGGTGACGGTCATCATCTTCGGCCGTACACGCTCGACCGCGCCCTCGAGCACGGCGTCGTACAGCTCGCGCAGCGTTGGGCTCCGTCCCTCCACCAGGCGGGCGCGCCAGGCGTGATCGAGGTATATCAGCATCACGACCCCGGTTTCCGCCGCGACTCCCGCCAGAGCGATGAACCCGATCGCCACGGCCACCGACCAGTGGTAGCCGAGCGCCCAGATGAACCAGATGCCTCCCACCAGCGCAAACGGCAGCGACAGCATCACGATCAGCGACTCGCCTACCGTGCGGAAGTTGAAGTAGAGGAGCAGGAAGATGATCAGCAGCGTCGCCGGCACCACAATCTTCATCTTCTGCTTCACGCGCTGCATGTACTCGTACTGGCCACTCCAGGCAAGCGTGTAGCCGGTAGGCAGCACAACGTTCGCCTCCACCATCCGCTTCGCGTCCTCCACGTAGCTGCCGATGTCGCGTCCCTCGACGTCGATGTACACCCACGCCGTCGGCTGGGCGTCCTCCGTGCGCACAACCATCGGTCCGGCAACCTGGCGAATCGTTGCGATCTCTCCGAGCGGCACCTGCGCAGATCCGCCGCCCATCGCCGGAACAGCCGGCATTCCCGCAGCCGATCCCATCGTCATGCCGGCGTTGCCGCCGGCCGAGCCGCCTGAGTGGCTGACCGGAACCAGCACAGCCGCGAGCCGCTCCGGCGTGTCACGCAACTCCTGCATGTAGCGCACGCGGACCCCGTACCGCTCGCGGCCCTCCACCGTCTGGGTGATCGTCATGCCGCCGATCGCCGTCGCGATGACGGTCTGCACGTCCCCCACGTTGAGGCCGTGCCGCGCCGCGGCCGCCCGATCGATGTCGATGTCGAGGTAGAAACCGGACACCGCCCGTTCGGCGAACGCGCTGCGCGTGCCGGGCACCATCTGCACGTGCTGCTCGATCTCCTTGCCGATCGACTCGAGAACCGCGAGGTCCGGTCCGAAGATCTTGATGCCGACAGGGGTCCTGATACCCGTTGCGAGCATGTCGATCCGACCCTTGATCGGCATCGTCCACGCATTGCTGAAGCCTGCCACCCGTACCGCCGAGTCCATCTCGGCCACCAGGCGGTCGTGCGTCATTCCACGGCGCCACTCACTCTCCGGCTTCAGCGTGATCGTGGTCTCGAACATGTCGAACCCGGCGGGATCAGTCGCGGTTTCGGCGCGTCCGGCCTTGCCGAACACACGCTCGACCTCCGGAAAGCTCACCAGCACCGAATCCTGGATGCGAAGCACTTCGCGCGCGCGGGCGATGCTTATGCCGGGTGTCGTCGTCGGCATGTACAGCAGCGTGCCTTCGTTCAGCGGAGGCATGAACTCCGACCCTATCCGGGACCAGGGAATCACGGTCAGGATGAGCGCTACGACGGCGCCAGTGATAACGCCCCAGCGGTGCCGGAGCACGAAATGGATCACCGGATCGTATACCCGAATCAGTCCGCGGTTGAGCGGATTCGCGCGCTCCCGCCATATCGGACCGCGAATGAACAGCCCCATCGCCACCGGTACCAGCGTCACCGACAGCAGGCTGGCCGCAGCCATCGCAAACGTCTTGGTGAACGCGAGCGGCGTGAACAGCCGCCCCTCCTGCCCCTCGAGCACGAACACCGGCAGGAAGGACACTGTAATGATGAGCAGCGAGAAGAACAGCGCGGGGCCGACTTCCTTCGACGCGACGACCACCACGTTCCACCGCTCTGCGGGCGTAAGCACGCCGGTATCGAGCTTCTTCACACCGGCGGCTGCGGGACCCAGACGCCGGTCAACGGCGCGCTCCAGGTGCTTGTGCATGTTCTCGATCATCACGATCGCCGCGTCGATCATCGCTCCGATCGCGATCGCGATGCCACCCAGCGACATGATGTCGGCCCCGACACCGATCTGCCGCATCGCGAGAAACGCGATCAGAATCCCGACCGGGAGAGTCACTATCGCGACCAGCGCGCTGCGGGCGTGCAGCAGAAACACGATGCACACCAGCGCGACGATCAGCGACTCCTCCAACAGCTTGTGCCGCAGCGTCGAGATCGATCGGAGGATCAGGTCGCTTCTGTCGTACACGGGCGTGATCACCACGCCCTCCGGCAGCCCGCGCTGCACTTCCACGATCTTCTCCTTCACCCGCTCGATCGTGGTCAGCGCATTCTCGCCGAAGCGCATGACGACAATGGCACCCACCGCATCGCCGCGTCCGTCCAGATCGGCTATACCGCGCCGCACCGCCGGACCGACGCCCACGCGACCGAGCTCGCCCACGCGAATCGGCGTGCCGCTTGCAGTCGCGCCGACGACCACGTTCTCGATGTCTTCGATCGACTTCAGGTAGCCGAGCCCACGCACCATGTACTCGCGCTCGGACAGCTCGATCACCATCGCCCCGACGTCGCTATTGGCGTTCTGGATCGCGGCCATGACGGTGGTAACTGGAATGCGGTAAGCGAGCAGCCTGGCCGGGTCGAGATCCACCTGATACTGCTTCTCGAATCCGCCTACCGACGCGACCTCGGCCACGCCGGGCACGGCCGTAAGCGCGTAACGGATGTACCAGTCCTGCAGTCCGCGCAGCTCGGCAAGATTCAGCCTTCCCGACTTGTCTTCGAGCGCATACTGGAACACCCAGCCCAGTCCGGTCGCGTCCGGGCCCAGCTGCGGTGAGACTGTCGCCGGCAGCTTCGCCTTCAGCCCGTTCAGGTTCTCCAGCACCCGCGTGCGCGCCCAGTAGAGATCCGTACCGTCCTCGAATATCACGTACACGAACGACACGCCGAAGAACGAGTAGCCGCGCACCGTACGCGCGCCCGGAACTTTCAGCATCTCGGCCGCGATCGGATACGTGACCTGATCCTCGACTATGCGGGGAGCCTGCTCCCCGTAATCCGTCTGCACGATCACCTGCACATCGGAGAGATCGGGCAGCGCCTCCAGAGGCGTTTCGCGGACCGCCCATATCCCACCAGCTATCGCGGCCGCGGTGGCGAGCAGCACGAGCAGCTTGTTCGCCACCGACCATTGAATCACTCGCTGGAGCATCGTCGTCTCCTAGCGTTCGTCGTGTGACTGCGGTCCGGTGGTCGGCGCCGTCATGTCCATTCCAGGCATGTCACCCATTCCGCCCATCAGCGTGCCCAGATTCGATTCGGCATCCACCAGGAACGTCGCGGATGCAACGACGGTCTCGCCGGCGACGAGCCCTCCGAGTATCTCGATGCGGGCGTCACCGGTGCTGCCGATCGTGACGAGGCGCGGCTCGAGCTTGCCGTCCGCACGACGCACGAACGCAAGGTTCCGCTCACCAGTGGTGAGCACGGCTCCCCGCGGAACTGTCAGCACTGAAGTGCCGCCAGACACCGGCATGGTGAGCGTTGCGTACATCCCGGGCTTGAGCCGCTGGTCGCGGTTCGTCATCTCCACGCGGACGCGCACTGTCCGCGTCTCGGGATCGAGTGTCGGGTGAACGTACGTGATGCGGCCTGCGCGGCTCTCACCTGGGAGCGCTTCGAATTGTGCCGATACGACCTGGCCGAGGCGTACCGATGCGAGGTCGCGCTCGAACACCTCGCCTTCCACCCACACCACGCTCAGGTCGGCGATCCGGTAGATGGCGTCGCCCGCCATGATGCGCTGTCCGGCGAGCACCGGCTTGTCCACGACGTAACCGCTCACGGACGACCGCATCGTTATCGTGCGGCGCACCTCGCCGCTCCGCTCGATTCGCGCGATCTCATCCGCAGGCACCTCCCAGTACTGCAGCCGGCGACGTGCTGAGGCGAGCAGCTGATCGGCACCAAGCACTCCATCGGGAGTGCCCCCCGCAACATCACGGGAGAGTCGTTTCGCGAGCAGCAGCTCTTCCTGCGCACTCACCAGCATCGGCGAGTACAGTGTGAACAGCGGCTGTCCGCGAGCGACATACTGACCCGTCGCGTTCACATACAGCTGCTCGATCCAGCCGTCGATTCGCGGCGAGATCGTTTTCAGCCGTGTCTCGTCGAACGTTACCTGTCCGACCGTTCGAACCGTCCGGCTGATGGGTGAGAGTTCGACAGTGGCGTACGTCACGCCGATTCGCTCCGCCTGAGCTGCATCGAGTGCGACGAGTCCGGGACCTGATGCAGACGCGCCCATAGTCGCGTGATCGTGCCCCGCGTCGTCGACTGGCACGCTGCCGCGGCGCATGGCCGCGCCCGCGACTACGATCGCGAGGAGCACGAACGCCACAGCCGCTCCAGCAAGCAGCCGGCGCTTCCGCTGATCTGCGGGTGGCTGGAATGGAGATACTTCGTTCTGACTCGTGGTCATCGGACACCTCCGGCGGCGATCGCCGGCGCTGTTGAGAGAGGATCGAACAGCTCGCGCCCAGTGAGCATCTCCAGTTCAGCCCATGCCTTGCCTTCATCGGCCTCGAGAACAGCGAGCTCGCCGCGGAACTGGTTTACTGTCATCTGATTGTCGAGCAGTGTCATGAAGTCCACGGCACCCACGCGATACGAGGAGAACGCCGACTGCACTGTCGCACTCGCCTGCGGCAGCACCGTCCCGCGATACAGCTGCTGCAGTCGCCGTGCACGCTCCAGGTCGGCGAAAGCGCTGGCCACACGGCCGCGGGTGTCAGCGCGCATCGCAGTGAGATCCGCACGCGCCATCTGCTCCATCGCAGCCGCTTCCTCGCGCATCGCGAGCTGACGTCCACGCGCAAAGATCGGAACGCTCGCGCCGAGCATCAGGCTTCCCATCCGCTCAGTGCGGGTCGGGTCGCCCATGCCGGCGAGTGACGGGCCCTGGGCGTAGGCGATGCCGACCTGCAGATCGGGCCAGATCTCGCGCCTCGCCAGCCGGCGCATGTCCGTCGCCGCATCCAACTCCGCAACACCGGCACGCAGCATCCGGCGATCCTCGAGCGCCTGCTGCTGGATCGTCTCCAGCTCGGGCAGCACAGAGGGAAAGACCGGAAGTACCGGTGTGCCCGGTACCGTCGGTGACCGATCGAGAAGGGCTTCGAGCCGAGCCGCCATCGACTCCCGCATCGCCATCATGCGCAGCGTATCCTCCGTCATCCGTGCGATCTCCACCTGCGCGCGGAGCACGTCGGTCTGCCGCCCCTCGCCCACGCGGTACATCGACTCCGCGGTGCGGGAGATGTCGTGCAGCAGGCGCAGCGTCTCGCGCGCCACCGCGAGCTGGCGGTCCGTGGCGTACAGGTCGTAGAACGCCATAGCGACTGCGGCTCGCACTTCCCACTCGGTTTCGCTCGCGCGCTCGTCCGCCGCGGCAGCCCGATGGCTGGCGACGCTGCCCTTGAGACGGAGCTGGCCGGCGACCGGCAGCATCTGCATCAGAGAGAGCTGCGTCATGCCGATCCCAGGCATCGGGTCGAGGCCGGGCAGCGACCGGTTCATGAAGCCAAGCTGCAGCTGCGGATCGGGCGGAAGCTTTGCCTCCGATATGCGCGCTTCGGCCGCACGCGCCAGCGCACGGGCCGCGACCGAGATCGGGCTCTGCTGCCGCGCCTCGGCGTACAGCTCACCGAGCCGCATCGCTCCCGCCTGCTGCGCTTCCGCGCCGACGGCGCTCAACGTCAGAATGATCAGTCCGGTCGCAAGGCCGCGCACGCGACGGCAGCAGGCGACACCACGTTCGTATGTATGTGACACACCAGTCTCCATTTCCATTGGGCATCCGCAGTTGCAGCGGAAGCACGACATCGCCCGCGCGGCATTCACGGCCGGCGGGAGGAACTCACTTGCTTATGTGAGGGAGACTACGCCCTGGGAGGTGGGAGCTCGGGCGCCGGGGTGCGGGTCGGTGGCTCGAGAAGCGAAACAGCTGCTACTCGTGTGATCACGATACCGCTCGCAATGAGCGGCTGCGCACCAAGCTGCAACATCGGCGTCACGCACGAGATCATGGCGATGCAGTTGTTGCCTGGAGATCCGGTGCGGCCGGACTCCGAGGGCGTGCCGTCGCAGTCTTCGTGACCGCTCGTCGTCGTCGCGGCACTGTTCGTCAGAGCGCCGCTCTGCGCATGGCTGCCATCCGTTCCGTCGCCAACTCCGTGGTCGGTGCACGGTGCGGCCGCGCCCAGCAGCGTGAGCTGCAGGACGAGAAAGCCTGTTCCCAGTGCGGTGATGCGACGGACTACGCCCATGGTATCAGTTACGCTATGACGCCTGGAGAGTTCCGGCAATAAGGGAAGCCGCCGCGGAGTGTCGGGGAACCGCTGACGCGACTGCCGATTCGCCGAGGAGGTAGTCGATCACGTCCGCGGCCCGGTAGCACTGCTCAAAAGACCGTTCCCACCTCCAGCACTGTCGCGTTCCGGTCGCGCTGGAAGCGCCGCTCCAGCGTGAACCGCACCGTGTAGCGCGTTCCCGGGAAGTGAAAGTTCACGTATGGGAGGAACGCCGCTTCCGCTCCGTCTGCCGCGCGGTCTTCCACCCGCGATCCGAACGCGAGCGCACTGGTCGGGAAATACTCGGTCTCCACCGACCATCTTCCGGCAAGCAGCTCACCGGTCTTCGCCGCGCCCACGGCGAGAGTCCAATGGACGTCGCGGCGACTCCCCGTTGTCACCAGCTGACCGAGGTACCGTCGGGAATCGTCGTAGAAGAAATGTCCCCCCCACGACGCGAGTCCGCGGCGGGCGAACGATTCGAGCATGACCCCCTTCGTACGCCACTCAACCTCATTGCTGGCTTCGACTCGCGCCGTGTCAGTCAGTGGAATCGAGAACTCACCGGGGATGGCGAGCGCCGCGGACGTGGTCCATCGCCACCCGGTGGCGAGTGACTGGACCCACCCAACCTTGACGGCCGGCGAACGCCCTGCCGGAGAGAACGCGCGCAGCGAGCGCTCCCGCGCCGTGCCTTCGCCTATGCCTGGAAGCGACGCCGCGAACACCAGCGGCTCGGCGAGCCCCACCCGGCGCGACACGTCCACCTGCGACAGCAGACGGTACTGTCCGACAGTCACCTCCAGCGGCCCGGGTGTGACGGTGACGAACAGATCCTCGAACCGCCCCGACCGGTCACGCAGCGTTCCGTCGGACCGCGCCTCCTTGCTCAGCGCCCGCCATTCCATGAAGTAAGACGCGTTCGGTCCCAGCTGTCCGCCGGCAATCAGCTCGATCCGGTTCATGTACGCCCTGAGTCGGTCCTTCGCCTCGGGCGGAACGCCGGCCAGCGATTCCGACCGGCCGCTGGCCCACAACGCAAATGGCCATGTGCGACGCGCCACCATTCCAGGAATCTCATAGCCGCGGGCAACGAACGCCTCGCCGAACTCGTTCAGCTTGGGTGGCGCCACGTGGCACTGACTGCACGGCACTCCGTACCTTCGCGCGAACAGCGGAACTGCATCGGCTACAGAGACTTCGCAGACAAGCAGCAGTATCAGGATCAGGAACAGGGAACCGGACCGCATCACGCCTCCGAACGGAGTAGGACGGCAGCCCCCTATATTTTAGGGCTGCCTAAATGCGGCTTTAGGCTACCCTAAACGTTCGGATCCGGCAAGTACGAGCTTACCGCCGCGTGCGCGCCGACCAGTGGATGGCCGCGATCTTCCACCCCTGCCCAGTGCGGACCAGTACCATCAGCTCGGCGCCTGCTGAATTGACCGGCCGACCGCGAAACTCTCCTTCGGCAACGCTCGTCGAGGACGCCCAGGCCACGTCGCCCCTGACTGTCACGTTCACAGGACTACGTACGCTCTGCACCGCGCGCGCGAACTCGATGTCGCTTGGCAGATGATGAGAGCGATACTCGGCAACTGTCTCGACACCCCCGCTCTCGTGTATCACGGCATCCTCGGTAAGCAACGCAAGAGCGACCGCGCTATCGCCTGTCCTGAGCGCGGCATGATACCGGTCAACGACAGCCACAACCTCGGCCGAATCAGGCAGCGCAGAAGCCGACAGGGCTGTGCCTGGCATCGCGTGCCCGGCATGTGGGTCCGCTGCCGCGGATGGCTGCGCCGGCTGCGGTTCGTGCCCCTCGTGCCCCGCACCTGCCTCCGTGCCGTGATCCATGTCGGCCATGACCGCCCCGCGCTCCACCGTCGGCGTGGGAAACTCGGCGAGGAAGCCCATCACGGGACCACCCATGTTCTGAACTCCCATCATCCTCGACATCGCGATCCACTCGTCCGTCGTCATCACGAACGACGTGTCGTCCCGATATCGCTCCGCCGCCAGCCGGATCTCCGCGCGCTTCTGCGAGCGCGGGACCGCGCGATTGGCCAGGATGTCCGAGACCACGTCGTGCATCGAGTGCAGGTTGTCGAAGATGATGGCCGCTTCCGGATAGCGTGCCGTGAACAGCGGCGCCACGGCCGGCGTCATCGGCATCACCCTCGGCATCCAGGTCGGCGGATCCTCGATCATCTGCCGGAAGCGCGCGACCGCGGCCAGGACTCCAGTCTGCCGCTCGTCCTTGTTCGCACCTGCGATCAATGGCTCGTACAGTCCGATCTGCAGCCAGTGGTACGCCCAGATCAGCCCGTTGAACTTTGGATAGCCCTTCCGGAACGCGGTGGAATACGACTGCCCTTCCATCAGCTCCATCGTCTTCGGTCGCGAGCTGAAGGCGAGATCGGGCCGCGTCTTGTAATAGGCGATGATCTCCGCCACCAGAGCGTCCTTCCGCTCGACAGGAATGCGCTCGTCCGACCAGACGTCGTAGATCTGGCGGTGGAGCAGGTGCGCCCAGTCGAACATCTGCTTGGCTTCGGGAGCGAGCCTGGCGTATGCGATCTCGATCGCCGCCTCTTCCAGCGGGACGTGCGGCGGATTGACGAGTATCTCCTGAGTGAGCCGATTGTACCACTTCTCCTCGAGCTCGCTCGCGGGGGCGTCGGGCTTCGTCCACAGCGTCTCGTACAGGATCGCGTGCCCGAAATCGAACGCGTTGAACAGCTTCGCCCCCGCCGGATAGTTGTTCAGGAACTGCCAGTTGAACGACCCCGGCAGGTAGAACTGCTCGTACGTCCGCGACCACTGCGCGCAACCCGCGGCGCCGAGCCACGCGATCGCCCCGCCTGTCATCAGCGCAGTCCGCATCCGCCGCCATCCGCTGATCGTGCGCCTGCGCATCGTCACTTCGCACCTCGAGGAACCGGGAACAGCGCACGCACACCGAACGCACGAGCCATCCCGAACGTGAAGAACCACGGCTGCGCTTCGCCGGTGAGAGTCTTCCCCAGGCCCGCGTCAATCGCGATCACCGGTGATACCTGATATCTCGCGCCTGCGGCGACGCTCCATTCGACGTCCTCATGGTCCACGATCGGCTGACTCGCCACCACTTCCCCGCCGATGAGCAGCGCCCGGAGCGGGAAGGTACGGTCCACGGCGATCCCCCCCAGCCAGCGGGAAACGTGCAGAGCACCATCGTCGAGCGACTCAGCATCGGGCTCGCTGCCGAACGTGTAGGCTCCGTTGAGATGGAACCGCGCCCAGGTCAGGCTTCGAGTCGCGATCCCCTTCACCGTTCCGTACCCGCGATCGGGAGCCAGCGACCCGACCGGAAACAGCATCTCCGCGGCAATCGCCAGCGCGGGCCAGCTGGTCTCGGCGTTCAGGTTGTGCAACACTCCAAGCTCGAGACCTGCAAGCCCTGAGCGCCGCTCCTCACCGACGTCGGTATGCGACAGCGGCGCGCCAAGCTCTACGTGCGTCCGCGGAAAAATGCCGTACGCAATCTCGGGCTCCACCGACCAGGTGTAGATCCCGCCGCGGCTGCGCTCCACGCGTACAGGCGCGAGCTGCAGCTCGAACGCGTACCGCTCCGTGGGATATGCATCTTCCACGGTGAGCGGCCTGCCCGAGTCGGTGTTGTAGTAGTCGGTCTGCGCTGAGGCCGGTGCGGCAGCAGCCGCCACGACGGTGATCAGCGCGCCGACGATCCATCGCTGGCGAATGACTGAATCCTCCTGTTGAATCATAGCTTCGCGCGCCTGAGCAGCTGTGCGTTGATCGCGACGATCACCGTACTCGCCGACATCAGGATCGCGCCCACAGCCGGCGACAGCAGAATCCCGTACGCAGCAAGCACGCCTGCCGCGAGCGGTATCGCCACGATATTGTAACCGGCAGCCCACCACAGGTTCTGCACCATCTTGCGGTAGCTCGCCCGCGACAGTGCGACGATCCGCGGCACGTCGCGCGGGTCACTGCGAACGAGCACGATGTCGCCCGCCTCCACCGCGACATCCGTCCCCGCCCCGATCGCGATCCCGACGTCAGCGGTCACGAGCGCGGGCGCGTCGTTCACTCCATCTCCGACCATCGCCACACGCTTCCCCGCCCGCTTCAACTCTTCGATCTTCGAAGCCTTGTCCTCTGGCAGCACCTCGGCAAATACCGTGTCGATCCCCAGCTCAGCAGCCACCGCGTCCGCAACTGCCTGCGCATCACCCGTCATCATTACGACCTCAATCCCGCGGTCGTGCAGTGCGCGCACCGCCTCGCGCGACTCGGGTCTTATCACGTCCGCGATCGCAAACGCAGCCAGCACACGACCGCCTTCGGCCATGTAGATCGTCGCCTGGCCGCGACCCGCAGCGCCCTCAGCGAACTTGCGAACAGGCTCGGATACCTCCAGCGACTCTGCACGGAGAAGCGCGGGCCCGCCCATGAGTAACTCCCTGCCGTCCACCGTCGCCCGAACCCCTTTGCCGGGGATCGCCTCGAACGCCTCCGCCGCGCGTACCTCCACACCTCGTTCCTCCGCGCTGCGCACTATCCCCTGCGCCAGCGGGTGCTCCGAGTCCGCCTCGACCGCCGCCGCGAGCCGCAGCGCTTCCTCCAGCGACAGACCCTCCACAGTCGCGATGTCCACCACGCCGTGCTCGCCCTTCGTGAGCGTACCGGTCTTGTCGAACACTACGGCAGTCAGATTGCGCGCCTCCTCGAGTCCACGGCGATCGCGCACCAGCAGCCCGCTGCGCGCGCCGAGCGTCGTCGAGATCGCAATCACCAGCGGCACGGCCAGCCCGAGCGCGTGCGGGCAGGCGATCACCAGCACCGTCACGAGCCGCTCGATCGCAAACGACGGCTCCCCGGGCCGGATCGCGATCCACGCTGTGAAAGTGACAACGCCCGCCGCGATCGCGATCACGGTCAGCATGAACGCCGCGCGATCGGCCAGCGCCTGCGCGCGCGAGCGTGACGACTGTGCCTGCTCCACGAGCCGGATGATCCCGGCAAGAGCTGTCCGCTCACCGGTGCCGGTCACCTCCACGCGCAGCGAGCCGGATCCGTTCACAGTTCCGGCGATCACCTTGTCGCTTTCGTTCTTCTTCACCGGCTGCGACTCGCCGGTGATCATGGCTTCGTTCACCTCGCTCGTGCCCTGCCGCACCACCCCGTCGGCCGGCACACCGGCGCCCGGACGCACTAGCAGCACGTCGCCCTCGCGCAGCTCGGAGATGTCCACTTCCTCCGTCCCGCCGTTCACCAACCGCGTGGCAGTGCTCGGCAGAAGCTTCGCAAGCTCCTTCAGTGCGCCCTGTGCCTGGAAGATCGAGCGCATCTCGATCCAGTGGCCAAGCAGCATGATGGTGACCAACGTCGCCAGCTCCTCCCACAGCGGCATCCCGGGGAAGCCGAACGTCACCATCGCGCTGAATACGAACGCGACCGTGATCGCGAGCGCGATCAGCGTCATCATCCCCGGGAGGCGAGCCTTCAGCTCGCGGAGGGCACCCTGGAGGAACGGCGCTCCGCCGTAGACGAAGACCGCCGTTCCGAAAACTGGCGCTATGTAGTCCGATCCCGGGAAATGCGGCGCCATGTAGCCGAAGGCGCGCTGCAGCATGTGCCCCCAGATGAGCGTCGGGATCGTGAGCAGCAGCGAGATCCAGAACTTGTCGCGGAACATTTCGACGGAGTGACCGGCATGCTTGTCGTGCCCGGCGTGCTCATCGTGTGCTGCATGCGCGCCGTGCGCCGCAGGCTCGCCGTGGGCCGCATGCCTGGCGTGGTTCTCGTGATCTTTCATCTCGAGCCCGGCTTGTCCCCGCCAAAGAAGTACCACAGGACCAGTGCGATCAGGGCGACGGCGGCGATCACGACGACTGTCTCAGATGTGTCCATTTCAGCCCGTTCCCGTCTGGCCGACGAGCGAGGGCCGGAACCGACGCAGCCGCAGGCTGTTCGTCACCACCGAAACACTGGAGAAGGACATCGCGGCACTCGCAATGATCGGCGAGAGAAGCCAGCCAGTGAGCGGGTAGAGCACACCGGCCGCGATCGGAATGCCGAGCACGTTGTAGATGAATGCCCAGAACAGGTTCTGCCGCACAGTCCTGATGGTGGCGTCCGACAGCTCGATCGCAGTCACCACGCCGCGCAGGTCGCCACGGATCAGCGTGATGTCGCTCGCTTCGATCGCCACGTCCGTTCCCGTTCCGATCGCGATCCCGATGTCTGCCTGCGCGAGCGCCGGTGCGTCGTTGATCCCATCGCCTACCATCGCGACCCGCCGCCCAGCCTCACCCTGAAGTCGCTTCACCTCATTCGCCTTGTCTTCCGGAAGCACCTCGGCCAGCACGCGCTCAATCCCCACCGCGCGTGCAACGGCCTCCGCCGTGCGCGCGTTGTCGCCAGTGATCATCACCACCTCGAGCCCGCGACGCTGCATCGCCTGCACCGCTTCCCGCGACTCCGCCCTGACGGTGTCGGCCACCGCCAGCAATCCGGCAAAGCGTCCTTCGAGCGCCACGTACATCAGAGTCTTGCCGTCCGCGGTGAGTGCATCGGCCGCATCACGGGTCCCGTCGAGCGCGATCCCGCGGTCCCGCATGAGCTTCGCGTTTCCCAGAACGATGCTGCGCCCGTCGATGCTCGCCTCGATCCCATGGCCCGCAACCGCGTTGAACCCCGACACGTCTGCGAGCTTCAGCTTGCGCTCGTGCGCTGCCCGCACGACTGCCTCGCCCACAGGATGCTCACTTCCTCGCTCCGCTGACGCAGCGAGTCGAAGCAGCTCCCGTTCGTCCATCCCATCCGTCGGCACCAGATCCGTCACTGCGGGCTTGCCGGCCGTGATCGTTCCGGTCTTGTCCAGCACGACCGTAGTCAGCTTGTGCGCCGTCTCCAGAGTCTCGCCGCCCTTGACCAGAATCCCATGCTCGGCGCCCTTGCCAGTACCCACCATGATCGCCGTTGGCGTGGCGAGACCAAGAGCACACGGGCAGGCGATGATCAGAACAGAGACGAACGTGACCAGCGCCATCGTGAGGCGCACCGGGTCGGGCGCAACCACGTACCACACCGCGAACGTTGCGATCGCGATCGAGATCACCGTCGGCGTGAAGATCCCGCTTATCACGTCCGCGAGCCGCGCGATCGGCGCCTTCGAGCCCTGCGCCTCCTGCACCAGCTTCACGATCTGCTGCAGAACCGTGTCGCGACCAACCTTGGTCGTCTCGATACGGAAGGTGCCGGTCCTGTTGATCGTCGCGCCGAACACCTCGTCGCCGCTTCTCTTCTCGACGGGCATGCTCTCGCCCGTGAGCATCGACTCGTCGACGGCCGATGAGCCGCTCGTGACAACGCCGTCCACCGGGACCTTCTCACCCGGCCGGACGATCACCGTGTCGCCCGGCACGACTTCGTCGATCGGGATATCGATCTCCTTCGCTGCGCCGTCAACAGTCCGCACCACCCGCGCGGTCTTCGCCTGGAGGTCGAGCAGTCGCCGGATCGCCTCGCTCGTGCGGCCCTTTGCCCGCGACTCGAGCAGGCGTCCCAGCAGGATCAGCGCGATGATCACCGCGGCGGCCTCGAAGTAGACTGGGGCCATCGCCGCATCCATGTCCGCCATGACCATCCCGCCTGCGCCCCCGGCAAAGAACCGTGGCGCAATCGTCGCCGCCACTGAGTACACGTATGCCGTGCCCGTGCCGACGGCGATGAGCGTGTTCATGTCCGCGGCACGATGGCGGAAAGCGGCCCATGCACCGCGGTAGAACTGTGCCCCCGAGTAGAGGACGACAGGCGTCGCGAGCGCGAGTTGCAGCCAGTTGATCCACGGCTGGTCGAACAACGGAACGCGGCCATGCGACATCGCGATGACCAGGAGTGGCAGCGACAGCGCAGCGGCGAACCAGAACTTCCGTCGCAGCCCACGGTACTCCGCGGCACGCGCCGCCGTCTCCGCATCAGCCGCTGCCGCGTCGCCTGCAGCGGGCATCTGGCGTACGCTGTAGCCGAACTCCTCGATCGCCTGCCTGATCCGCTGCGTATCTACAGCCCCCGGCACATACTCGACGCGCACTTCCATCGTGCCGAGGTTGAACGACACCGCAATGACACCCGGCACTCGCGCAACATGCTGCTCCAGCGGCTGGCTCGACCCGGCCGGGCGCGCGGAATCGTCCACGATGAAATCGGCGCGTATCGGCTCCGCCGTGCCGTAACCCGTCGCCTCGACAGTGCGGATCAGCTCGCGCACCCCGGTCACTGCCGGGTCGTAATCCACCGTCGCACGCTCGGTCGCGAGGTTCACTCCCGCCCGGCGGACACCCGGCGCATTCGCCAGGCTCTGCTCGACACGCCGCACGCACGCTGCGCACGTCATGCCTGTGATCGGCAGGTCTATGCGCTCGGCGGTGTCGTCGGCGGCAGATTTCGCCTGGTCAGCTTCCGGCGGCGCCTTCGTCTGCGGCGTCATGACTCAGCGTGTGTGGCGATACATGAGCTCGACGAGCTCGTCGTACATCGCATTTGCCTCTTCCTCGCCGGTGCGGATCGCCGCCGACGCGCAGTGCTTCAGATGGTTGCGCATGAGCTCCCGCCCCACGGCGCGCAGCGCCTCGTGCACCGAGGAGATCTGCGTCAGGATGTCGGCGCAGTACCTGTCCTCCTCCACCATCCGCTGCAGCCCGCGAACCTGTCCTTCGATGCGACGCAGGCGCGTGAGATTTCGGCTCTTCACCTCGGGGTCCACGGCGACAGCATGTGCGCGACCGCTGCCGCCTGCCTTGGTGCTCCCGCTTGCAACCTGACACCCGCACCGCACGTGCTGGGGTGCGAAGGATCTGGCCGTTTTGCGGGACCGACGCGCGTTCCCAGCCGGCGCAGCCATCAGCGGTCTGCCTTCACGATGGGCTCATATCCAGCCCTGCGTACTGCCTGCGTCATCTGCTCGACCGTCGCGGATCCCGGATCGTAGGCAACCGTCGCCGCCCCGATCGATACCTGCTCGACGTTCACCCCGCCGAGCTCCTCGAGCGCCTTCTTCACGGCGGC
>CAZOAT010000004.1:52449-61062 GCA_964577965.1 uncultured Gemmatimonadaceae bacterium
ATACCTGCTCGACGTTCACCCCGCCGAGCTCCTCGAGCGCCTTCTTCACGGCGGCGACGCAGTGCCCGCAGGTCATCCCTTCAATTGCAAACGTTGTCCGCTCCATCACTCCTCCGTAGCTTTGATGATACCCCCTAGGGGTATATTTAAGATACCCCTACTGGGTATGTCAAGAGGCGTGCCCGGACTCCGCTTTTCTTCCGGCCCCCAGAGAGATGAGACGTGGTCGCTTGGTATCCGACGCACATCACCGGTGACGAGACCGCTCTTTACGGGCGGGCCTCACGGCACACGGTCGGGAAGAACGAGCCGCCTCCCACATGGATCACTCCGTAGCTCGGCGTTGCTGACTGGCGGAGGCAGCTCGCCACAGTGGAGACCATTCCGGCAGTGCGCTCCGCGCGCCTTGCGCTGTCCGCACGGGCGGACGTGAACACCGCGTCGGCGAACAGACCGAGTGCGACGAGGGCGAGTGCGAAGATTCGGTAACGCATGGCTGATCTCCCGTTGAGATTGACTGCAGCCATGCTACGGGATCTGGCCACTGCACCGAATACGTAGGGCTACGTAGACGATCGAGAGAATTGTCGGAGCCGGGGTGATCCGGGTCGATCCCACGCCCGTGGAGTTCCGGCGTTTCTGCCGGGGACAGCACGGCTGAGGTCGTCGAAGATGGCCTCAAGCTCGCCTAGCGCGGACCCTGCTAGACGTAGCAGCTATCGCGCGCGCACCAGGCTGTCTACCATGGCGTCACAACGCTGCCCCGTACCCGCCGATCAACTCTCAGCGGCGCCTGAGCAGCCATTGCAGCAAGAGCGCGCGTCTGTCGGATAAGCCGGGAAACGTGCAGAAGAGTCCGTGGAAAGCCAATCGGAGGAGGAAGTCATGAGACGCAACAGGTATTTTGCATCGGTGGCGGTTGCAGTCGTGCTGGCCGGCTGTGGGGAGGCGGCACAGTCGCCGCTTGCTCCGGCGGACGATGTGCAGTTCAACCAATCGCATGGCCTCGTCCGCACCACCTGGCCGTCCGCGGAAGATCCTGGGATGCCCTTCTACGCGCGTATCGAGATCGGGCAAATCGTCACGGTGGACGGCTGGGCGATTATCGCCTTTTACCGCGACCCCGCGTGTATCCCGGCGGACTTCAACCTTCTCACGTTCTTCGATGCGCCGGCCGCTTTCGGGTGCCCGCACACCGTGGCGGGATTTAATCTTTGGCACGGCGAGGCGTTCGCGGGTGCCCCGAAGATCGTACAGTCGCAGGGAATGGGTGCCGTGCCCTTCTGGTTCGTTCCCGCCGGAGCCGTTCTCGACGCCGTTGCTGACGACGTGCTGACGATCGGGGAGCTAACCGCGCTGCCGGGCCGCATCGCTGGGTATGCGAGTCACTTCAACGAGGTCCTGCACCCAGACGCCCTCCCGCCATTCCTCGGAGGTGGCGGACATCCGAATCCGAAGAGGATCCAGACCGCCAAGGGCACACTCGAAGATGGCCGCCGCTTCCAGTTCCATTTCACCAGCACAGGCGGAACGGTGAGCGCTCGCCTGCGCATCTGGTGACGCGCGAGGGCGTCGTCGAGCGCGTGCAGAACCTGCTCGGCCTCTACCCAGCGGTCGGCTCAGGTGCAGCTCGATCGCCAAAGCGCGGGGCACTCTCAGGAGTGCCCCGTTGTTGTTTCGTGCAGTAATCGCTTGGCTCGCGTTCTTCTCACATCTAGGTTGATCATGTGAGGAGCCATTGCGCGTATTCGTGACCGGGGCGACGGGTGCAATAGGTTCCCGCGCGCTCCCGCTGCTGATCAAGGCAGGCCATCAGGTAACAGCAATCGGCCGCTCGCCGCAGAAACGGGCCGTACTGCAGAGTGCCGGTGCTTGCCCGGTTGCCGTGAGCATCTTCGACGCCGTGGAGCTCGCGCGCCGGATGAACGGTCACGATGCGGTGCTGAATCTCGCCACGCACATTCCGTCTTCATCGATAAAGATGATGTTCCGGGGTGCGTGGAAAGAGAACGACAGGATTCGCCGTGCCGGGTCCCTGGCCGTGATGAGCGCTGCCCGTGATGCGGGGGTGCCACGCCTGGTGCAGGAGTCATTCGCACCGATGTACGCCGACGGGGGCGATGAATGGCTCGATGAGACCGCACCGGTCGCCCCCTCCGCTTACAACCGCAGCACCCTTCACGCCGAGGAGTCGGTCGAGCGCTTCGTGCAGAGTGACGGCACCGGCGTCGTCCTCAGGTTCGCGGCGTTGTACGGGCCCGACAGGCTCATGCGCGAGATGCTGGATCTCCTCCGCAGAGGATGGTCGCCGTTGCCCGGAGATCCGCAGGCGTACTTCACTTCGCTCGCCCAGGAAGACGCAGCGACCGCGGTGGTGGCTGCGCTCGATGTGCCATCAGGGATCTACAACGTCGCGGAGGACGAGCCAATGCGCCGGGGAGAATGGGTGACCTCACTGGCAAAGGCTGCGGGCTACAGGCAACCGAGGCCGCTGCCGCGCTGGCTGACGCGGATGGCGGGTGGCTCGATGGAGCTGCTGTCACGCTCGCTCCGGATATCGAATCGGAGTTTCCGCGAGGCGACCGGCTGGGAGCCCGCCTGGCCGAGCGCCGATCGTGCGTGGAGTACTGTGCTCACTGAGCTGCGCGATGTCGCGTAGCCTGCTCACGCGAGTACTGCGCATCGCTAACGCTCGCTCCGCGGCGGGAATCGTCACCGCGCTTGCGATCGTCGGCGCGTGTGGCGCTGGACTCTCCCCCTCGCGCACGGAGCAGGAGACATTTCAGGCACCGCAGTCAGCTGTTGAGATCGCCTTCCTCAACGTTGGCCAGGGCGACGCCGCGCTAATCACCGCTCCCGACGGCCGCCGCGTGCTTGTTGACGGCGGACCGCGCGCCTCTGGTGTGGCCGCTTATCTGGAGGCCCGCGGAATCGACACACTCGACCTCGTCGTCGCCTCGCACAACCACGCCGATCACATCGGCGGCCTGGAGGAAGTCTTTGGCACCGTCGCTGTGCGCAACTACATGGAGAACGGCGTTCCTTCTGTTACGCAGACGTACAACCGTCTCGTTGACGCGGTCGCACGCAGCGGCGCTGTCGTGCTGAGTGCAGAGCAGCGATCCATAGGCCTTGGCGAGTTGCGCATCCATGTGCTCCCTTCCCCGCCCAGTGCCGTTTCGCACAACGATCGCTCGATCGGGCTCGTGGTGCAGCTCGGCGGCTTCTACGCGATGTTCACCGGCGACGCGGAAGAGGAAACGCTGGCCTGGTGGCTCGAGCAGCCGCTGCCGCGGATGTCGGTCGTGAAGGTCGCACACCACGGGGCGCGGAACGGCACGACTCCGGATTTCGTGCGCGCCACGAACCCGGCGGTGGCGGTGATCTCCGTGGGAGTACGCAACCAGTACGGCTATCCTTTCCCGACGGTGCTCAACATGTGGCGGGCCACAGCGCGGTACGTGCTGCGCACCGATCGCGACGGAACGATCACCGTCATCGGCGGCTCCGACGGGAGCATGCGACTCACGACCTCCCGCGGAGCGCCGCCGCTGCGCGACGTACCCATACATGCGCGTGCAACTGCAAGCGCGCTGGAGGGCCGATGATGACCGAAGAGCGGATGTTCGTCGTGGACCGGATCGAGGATCGCCGTCTTGTGCTCGCCGAGGACGATGGCACTGAGGTGGTGCTGGCAAAGCGCGAGCTGCCAGTGCAGGTCGGCGAGGGTACCGTGCTCCGCGTTCAACTCGAGGATGGCAAGCCGGATTGGACCACGGCCAGGATCGACGCGGCGGAGCAGGCCCGCCGGCTGGAGTCCGCCAGGAAACGAATGGACGAACTGAGAAAGCGCGATCCCGGCGGAGACCTCGAGCTGTGAGTTAACCGCCGCCAGCTACAGCTAGCAGGGTGGACACTACTATAGGTAGCAGCTTTCGCGAAACGTGTTGGCACGTACCTTCAGTGCACGGCCCGTGACCTCGCACTCGCCAGTCCAGATCCTTGGACTGCGGGGTCCGGGCCGGTGGTCTATCCGGGAACGATCTCAGCGGGAACGATCTCAGCGAAGGACGTCGCGATCACTCGACTGCCCTGCGGATCCCGGCAGAAACGTGGAGACGGCTTCCCACCACACGCGCCTGATCTCACTCGCGCCCCGCAGTCCCGGCTCGATAGGCGCACCCGGCAGGTACCAGTGCTCGTCCCCCGTGACAGTGAGACCGTGGCCGAGAAAGTGTCGGTGCACGTCGGCGAGCAGCGCACGCGGATCAGACTTCACCAGCGCAGCGATTTGCGCGTTCATCACGTCCAGAAATTCGAGCGGCAGTTTTTCAGGGAACGGCGCCAGCCATCCGGTGCCGTCCGTCGGATCGTATACGGTCGTAAGCACGAACAGCGCATCCGGCAGCGCATCCCTTACAATCCCGAGTGATTCGGCCATTCGCTCGGCGGCGTGCTCCACCAGCTGAGCGAGCCGGCGCGTCCCTCCGCCGAACTGATACGCGACCAGGAGGTCGTTCCCGCCCATCGTGAACGTCGCGAGGCGGACATCGCGGTCGCGAACGCGTCTGAGCTGAAGCTTGATGTCCTCGCCCACCGCGCCGTCCTCCGACACGTTCAGGAACTGCAGCCCCGGCCAGCGGGAAACGAGATCGCTGCCGGTGAACTCCGGCCATACCTGGTCGTTGTTGCGGAAGAACATGGAAGCCGCACCGAGTCCGCGTGCGCGGACGCCGCGCATGGAGGCCTCGGCGTCGGGATAGCTGTCGATGCTCATGGAATCGCCAAAGGCGACGTAGCTGGGGCTGGTCACGCTGGCGAAAACAGCAGCTTACGGACCGCCTCGTTCACCGGACGCGTCGTACGGATTACGGTCGCGCCGAGTTGCTGACGCGCTGCTATCGCTGTAGGGTGTTGTTATGCCGGTTCTTCCCGGGAGCGATACCAGGTGCCGATTACGGCGAAGCTCTCCAGACAGTTCTACGAGCGCCTCGGAGACCAGATCGCCAACGAGCTGGTGGACTGGCTCAATATCGTGGACAGCTCGGTGAGAGACGAGCTGAACGCGCTGAATGAGCGGAACTGGCTCAGGCTCCACGCGGAATTAAACGCCCGCGACGCCCGGCTCGATGCTCGCCTCTCACAACTCGAGGCGAAACTCGTGAAGTGGATGTTCGCCTTCTGGGTCAGCACGGTGCTGGTAATCGCCGGGCTGAAGCTGATCTGAGCCCGGTGGTGGAACGGCCCTTGCCCGGCTGAGCCGCATACCCACCTGAGGAGTTCTTCGCGTGAACCGCGCGATCTCAGGCGTCTTCTGGATCGGACTGTACCTGCTGGTGGTGCTGGTTCCGGTCTTTCTGATGCTGCTGCCACCGGTACCGTCTGGTCGCACGTTCTGGCTCGAGCTGTCCATCGCGCTCGGTTTCGTGGGGCTCACTCAGATCGCGGTGCAGTTCGTCCTCATTGCGCGTTTCCGCCGCGTCACCGCGCCGTACGGGATAGACATCATCCTCCACTATCACCGGCAGATCGCGATGATGGCCGTGGCGATCATCCTGCTGCACCCCGCGATCATCGTGATCGAGAATCCGTCGCGGCTCATGCTGCTGAACCCGTTCGCCTCCAACATCGCCGGACGCCTTGGACTGCTTGCAGTGGCGGCACTGCTCACGACCGTCGTAATCTCCGTCTTCCGCGAACAGCTGAAGCTGAGCTACGAGCGGTGGCGATTCGCTCACCTGCTGCTCGGCGTGTCAGCACTCGTCTTCGCGCAGGCGCATGTGTCGCTCGCGGGGCTCTACATCAACACCATGTGGAAGCAGGCGATCTGGATCGTGATCGCGGTGGCGATGGGCGGACTCGCGCTGTACCTCCGCGTGATCAAGCCGCTGTGGCAGCGCAACTACACTTGGAAAGTTGCCGAGGTGCGGCCGGAGCGCGGCGACACTCACGTGCTCGCGCTTGAGCCCGTCGGACATGAAGGGCTGCGGTTCACACCCGGACAGTTCGCCTGGATCAAGCTCGCCGGCTCACCGTTCACGCTGGAGGAACATCCCTTCAGCATGTGCTCCAGCGCTGAGCGGCGCGACCGCGTCGAGTTCGGCATCAGGGAGCTCGGCGATTTCTCCGCGCGCGTCGGGCGGATCCCGCCGGGCACGCGCGCTTACCTCGATGGTCCTCACGGCGCCTTCAGCATCGACCGGTATCCTGCGGTCGGCTACGTGTTCATCGCCGGCGGCATCGGCATCAGTCCGATCATGTCGTTCCTTCAGACGATGGCGGACAGGCGCGATCCACGTCCGGTGCTGCTCATCTACGCCGACAAGCAATGGGGCACCGTTGCCTTCCGCGACGAGCTGGCATCGCTCAGCGAGGGACGGCTCGACCTGCGCACCGTCTATGTGCTGGAGGAACCCCCGGAAGACTGGGACGGCGAAACCGGATTCGTCACACCCGATCTGCTCGACCGGCAACTGCCGCAGGAGGACTTCCCCAGGCACTACTTCATCTGCGGTCCGCCTCCGATGATGGACGCAGTTCACCCGGCGCTGCTCAAGCTCGGAGTCCCTGAGGATCGGATCCAGCTCGAGAAGTTCGTGCTGATCTAGGAGCACGGACTGATGCGCCACTGGCTTGCTGGCATCGTCACCTGGACCATCGCGGGACTTCTTCTCGCCGGTGCGGGGCTGTTCGCATGGGTGCGATCGGCACAGGTCGCGATTACCGACGAACGCACCGCGGTCGCGCGGTTCGAGCCTGCACCGGCGCACGAGTTCGACTGGCACGAGCTCGGCGCCAGCTCATACGTGCGCAACTGCGCCAACTGCCACGGCCCGCGCGGCGAGGGATGGGATCAGTATCCGTCGCTCGATCACGTCGCGGAGCTCGCGATGACGCCGGGCGCACGCGAGCACCTGCTCGACGTGCAGATCTACGGGCTCGCCAGTGGCGAGCGCGTTCCGATGCCGCCGATGGGCCACATGCCCGACGTCGAGCTCGCCGCTGTGCTCAACCACGTGCTCACCGCTTTCAGCGCCGAGCAGCTCGCCGCACAGGTTCAGCTGTATGCTCCGGACGACGTGCGCGCCCGGCGTGGTCAGCGCCTCTCGCCACGCGACGTCGGCAGGGGTCAGAGTCGTTGAAGCTAGTCGCCCCCTCTCGAGCTGACCCGCCGGAGGTGCTCGGGATCAACGACTCTGACCCCTTGTTCCTCAGTTCGGGGCGAACCGCTCCAGCAGCTGGTCGAACCTCGGATCCTCGCGAAGCGGATCGAACCCCGGCCAGATCCTGACCAGCGGTACCGAAACGATACGACCGGTTGGCATCGTGAACAGCAGCTCGAGCAGATCGAAAGCCCGGTCGAGCTCACCCACACGGGCCAAAACCTCGACCGCCATGGCCAGGTAGTAGGTGCCCGCAGGGCCTTGGGTGGGTGCGGCGGCCTCCAATGCGCGGTTGGCCTCACGCACGGCGTCTTCACCCCTGTCGAGCCCCGCGTACGCGAGCGCGAGCGCGAGGCGGATCTGCGGACTCCGGGTGTATCTGGCCACGGTGTCCTCCAGCAGCGCTCGGGCCGTATCATACTGTGCACGGGCCGCCGCGCCCTGACCCAACGCCTGATGCATCTCCGCACGCATGAGTGAGCGCGGGCGAAACGGCAGGACCAGACGACCCACTTCGCTGCGCGACTGGTCGAGCATGGCGAGCGCATCGGCATACCGTCGCTGCGCACGCAGAGCCGTGTACCTCGCGTGAGTAGCCGCGCCTGCGGTATCCCAGCCGACAGGCAACCTGCTCGCGATCGCAAGCAGGGTATCGGCGGTGCCCTTCCAGCTCAGGTAGGCGTGCCCCCTCAGGAGGGCGACGACGTTGTCGTCCGGGCGCAGCTCGATCACGCGATCCAGCGCGCGCAGTGCTTCCTCTTCGCGATGCACGCGCGCGTAGGTGTCCGACGCGTGCCGGTACGCAAAGGAATCCAGAGGATCCAGCTGCATCGCGCGCTGGTAGCTGGCAATCGCATCATCCCACCTCGAGGCGCCCCTGTACGCACTGCCCAGGTGGACATGGCGCTCTGCGTTGCCGGGCGAACTTCTCAGGCTAAGCTTCGCTTCCTCGATAGCGTTCGCATGGTCAGAGCGCTGAGCCCAGTAGGAGTACAGCGCGAAATGCGCTTCGGAGAGCCCGGGGTGCAACCGCAACGCAGTCTCCGCCTCGATGCGTGCCTGCTCGCGGCGTGGTTCGGTGGGGTCATAGGACTGGGCGGCAACCAGGTGCGCGAACGCCAGCCGCGCACGTGCGTGTGCGAAGCTGGGATCCAGCGCGCTGGCCTGCGCAAACAAGGCCAGCACTTCACGCTCCCTTTCCTCGGGCGCGCGGCCCATGGCCACCCGCGCCATCGACTGCAGTCCGATGCCACGGCCCTGTACGTACAGATCGTAGGCCAGGGGGGTTACGGTCGCGGGCCGGTTGAGAACCGTACGCTCCGCCTCTGTCACACGGACACGCAGCGTCGCTACGACCCCCCTGGTGACCTGACGCTCGACATCAATCGCCGTAGTGGTGCCGTCGAACCGCCGCGACCACAGCACTTCACCCGTGCGCCCGTCAACCAGC